>JAUVCY010000050.1 GCA_030595585.1 Thermoplasmatota archaeon | reverse complement strand
GTCCCTCATCAACACCAACAAGATGCGTTTAATAAATACTTTATCAAATGTTAGCGATACCTCACGTTTTTAGGGGATTCACATAAAAAGGTTTATACATACAGAATATTGCAATGAACGACATGAATGGGGAACTTATTATCGAAGCGGTCAAGGAATGGCCGGAGGATAGAATAGTCGAGCTCTACCGGGCGGGGGGGTGGTGGAAGGAGGATTACGATCTGTCAGGCATACAGCCGATGATCCAGGGGAGCTTTCTCTTCGTTATCGCAAGGATCGGAGATATGACAGTGGGACTGGGAAGGGCGATATCCGACGGGGTGAGCGACGCCTACATTCAGGATGTGGTGGTCCTACCAGAATACAGGAAAAAGGGGATAGGGGGGAAGATCATCAGGATGCTAGTGGATAGGTGCAGGGAGAAGGGGCTGGTCTGGATAGGACTTATTGCGGAGGAGGGGTCGGAGGATCTCTACAGGGAGATGGGATTCGGGCCGTTCCCTGGAACTCCAATGCTTTTTTCCGGAGGCGAGTGATATGCTTTCCCTGGATGATTTCAAGGTGCTGGATATCTCGGACCTGCAAACCTATCGGGACCTCAAGGGAGAGATACCACACAGCGACTATCTGTTCTCGACCATGTTCAGCTGGGGAGGTTACATGGAATACTCCCATGTGGCCGTGGGGGATAACATCGTACTTCTCACCAGATTGGATGATTGGAGCTGTCTCCGTCCCCCGATCGGGCCGTGGAACGAGGAGCTGATGGGGGAGGTGATCGACCTTGCCAGGAAACACGGGTTCTACCTGAGCATGACCTGGCCATCTGCAAAGGAGAGGATCGAGGCCTCTTTCCCCGAGATCGAGTTCGAGCCCCTGCGGGATTATTACGATTACGTGTACAGTTCCCGGGACCTGGCGGACCTGCCGGGCAAACCTTACCTGAAGGTCAGGAACCAGATCAACAAGTTCAGAAGGAACTACAGTTACGAGGTCGAGAGGGTCGACCACTCCAATTTCAATGAGGTCCACGACCTGATAGAGGAGTGGTGCAGGATGAAGGATTGCGAGGGAAATCCCTCGCTAAAAGGGGAGAAGATGGCCGTACAGATCTCCATTGACAACATGTTCGACCTGAACCTGTCCGGACTTGCCCTGAGGATCGAGGGTAAATTGGAGGCCGTGTCGGTATTCGAGAAGATGAACGACGATATGGCCGTGATCCACTTCGAGAAGGCGATGCCCAGGTTCGAGGGGATCTATCAGGCCATCAACAACGAGACGGCGAGGGAGCTGGCGGATAAGTACACCTACATCAACCGTGAGTCCGACATGGGTGTCCCGGGCCTCCGCTTCGCCAAGGAGAAATACAGACCCCATCATATGCTTGAGGTCCATTTCGCCAAACTATGATCGGTTCTGTAGAAGTTTCAGGAACCTTTTTTTCATTGAGAAATCCACATCCCCTTTCACCGCTCCCAGGCCTGACCTGATCAGATGGGAGTTGATGAATATCCTGTTCTTGAGATAGACGTAGGGATCGTCATGTCCCTCCTCCGATCTCAGATAGACCTGCCTGTTCCTCACCAGGTCGTGCAGGTAGCGCCTGGTACCCTCTAGATCCACTATCTCCACCCCCAGGAAGCCTATCACCCTCCCGTCCGAAAGAGTGATCGTATCCGTTCCGGTATCAACCACCTTCAGCAGGAGTTTGCGATCCTCGGCCACATCCTCCATCTGGGGCTGCGCGTCCCTGATCCTCGGCGTATAGTCGACGGCTGGAATATCACCTGCCTCCGTCCGGATAAGCTCGATATCCTTCATGAGGCCTCCCAGCTTCTCCTCCATGATCGGCAGGAAATCGTCGTTGATCTCGAAGCCGACCGGAACCCTCCCCTCCTCTATCGAGGCAAATGCGGTGCTGCCGCTTCCCATAAAGGGGTCCAGCACCTGTTCGCTCCTGAACGAGAACATCCTTATCAGCCTGCGCGGCAGCTCCACCGGGAACATCGCCTCGTGGCCGATCTGCCTTGCCCCCTTGAAATTCCAGTGGCCTGTGTGGTAAAGCTTCCACTCCTCCTTGGATAAAGCGGAGCCCTCCTTATCGGCCCTTTCCATCTTTTTCGCCTTTCCAGGCTTCTTGAATATGAGAATATATTCGTAATCAATCTCGATGATGCCGTTGGGGGGGTATGGATATGACCCCATGATCGTGGCGCCGCCGGAGGTGTTCATGGTGGTCCTCTTCTGCCAGATGATGGATCCCATGGAATCGAACCCGATATCCTCGCACTGGGAGATGATCTCGGCGTGGAGAGGGATCACCTTGTAGCGGCCGTACACGGAGGACCTGGCGAACTGGTCCCCGACGTTGATGCAGAGCCTCCTCCCCGGTGAGAGGACCCTGAAGCACTCCATCCAGACACGGTAGAGGTCCTTCAGGTAGTCGTGAAGGGAGTGCCCGTATCCTATCTGATCGGCAACACCATAATCCTTGATGTGCCAGTACGGTGGTGAGGTTACGATGAGATCTATCTCACCATCCCCCAGGATCGACATGTCCCTGCTGTCACCGATGAACGACCGTCCCCTTTTCATCGCCTCTTGACCCCGCTCTGCGCTAATCAACCTTTCCATGAGGTGGTAGAACCATTTTTCTACCATCAGGGCAATTATCCTGTTGAGGTAGGGAGGTATATCGACCATGGACCAGAATACCAACGAGGATTTCTTCTATCCATACAAGAGGGTATGGGAGGCCCTGAAGGCGAACCAGACCGGTTTCCTCAATCTGGGGCTGGTATCCATGATCATCAGATTGATCATCTACGCAGTTTCGATCGTGGTGATGATTCCGTTCATGTTCATCTTAATTATTATCTACATGGTCTTTGTGCTGACGATGATGGGATCGAGCATGATATCTGTTTTAGGCTCGTCGGATGGTGGCATCTACTTCATGATCGGCCTGTTGGTGGTTTGTATTGCTGCCTTTATTCTGTTCATGTTGTACCTTGTCCTGATCATACTCATCCAGACGATGTACAACAGCGAGTCCATCTTCATCGCCGAGAAGTTGAAAAGGGCCCGGAGGGGGGAAAATATTGAGATCGAGCCCTCCCTCAGGGAGATCAGGACCAGATGGAAGGAGATCGTGAAAAAAGGATTTGTCCTGACCCTGCTCTACATGGGGTGCATGATCGTCCTCTTCATCATCATCTCACCCCTCATGTTCGTGCCGTATATCGGCTCCCTCTTTCTTTATGCCATCATCTTCCTCGTTTCCCCTTTGCTGTCCTACGTTCTTGATATCTCCATACTGGGGATAATCCGTGGGGATCGGGTCCTCGATTCATTTAAGAATGGTGTAAAGAAGATCTTCGGTAACAACAAGGGCCTGGGATATTACTATCTCCTCTACCTGGGTTTGATGATCATATCCTCGATGGTCTTCCCGCTGGCACTGATAGTGGGCATCATCCTTCCCATCATCACAAAGATGCTTATTCTGGAGAACCCGGAGATCTATGAATATTGAGATCACCTGGACGTTCTCATGTAGTTCTCGATCGAGCGGTCCCAGGTGGCCTCTGCCTCCTTGGTGAAATAGCATCCGGGCAGCTCCCGTCGCTCCCTGTGGTAGGCCACGCACTCACAGCACTTGCCCTTCGTGGAACATGGGTACGTGCAGGGACATGAGGCCCTGTTCGCCTCGATATTACACTCCATGGCCGGTGGAACGTCAACCCCATAGTTAATTATGAGGGCTCCTCCTATTTCCGGTAGATCACCATGGATGCTATCATGAGAAGAAGAAGTATCAGGAAGTATACCGACGAGAGGGTCACAAACGAGCAGGTGAGCGGGCTGTTGAAGGCAGCCATGAACGCGCCCACAGCCAGGAACCTTCGACCATGGCACTTCATCGTGATGAGGGATCGGGAGAAGATGGACCGCGTTCCCTCATTCCACGCCTATTCGCAGATGATGAGGGAGGCTACGGTTGCGGTCCTTGTATGCGGGGACATGAAGGTCCAGGAGAGGATGGGATATCTCTCTGCGGACCTGGGAGCCGCCACGCAGAACCTGCTTCTTGAGGCCACGGAGATGGGGCTGGGCACCGTCTGGCTGGGCATCTATCCCAGGGAGGAGAGGATGGGGCCCATACGTGATCTCCTTGGCATACCAGACCACATACTCCCATTCTCGCTGGTGCCGATAGGTTATCCGGCTGAGGAGAAGCCAATACGGGACAAGTTCGACCCGGAGAGGGTTCACAACGACGGATGGTGAGAGGAGTTGAGAAAGGGATCTACTGTAACCTACCTCATTGCCGGGGCAATGCTCACACTTATGATCGGTGTTGCATCCTATTTTCTGATGGGAGATCTCTACATTTCCTGGCTGATAGGGACCAACATCACGACCTTCATCCTGTTCGCAGATGACAAGACCAGGGCGAAACGAAGGGTTAACAGAGTGCCGGAATGGATACTATTTCTCTTTGCTCTTCTCGGAGGCTTCATTGGCGGTTGGCTTGGGATGCTTCTCATGCATCACAAGACGAAGCACATCCCATTCTACATCGTTATGTCGCTTTCCACGGGAATCCACATCTCACTTCTCTTCAATATCTACCTGTAAATTAAAAGTCTACCTCTATCCCAAGTTCTTTATAATCCCTGAGCCAATGTGATTTGGGATTGTAATGTCAAACACCATCAGGATCCTCTCCCTGGATGGAGGGGGTATAAGGGGGATCATTCCCGCCCTGGTCCTGTCCGAGATCGAGGAGAGGACCGGAAGGAGAATTGCGGACTGTTTTGACCTGATAACAGGAACGTCCACGGGAGGTATCATCGCCATAGGCCTGACCATCCCTGGAGAGGACGGCAAGGCGATGTATTCTGCAAGGGACATGCTGAACCTCTTCGAAAATGAGGGGAAACAGATCTTCCACCGTTCCATATGGAGGACCATTGAATCGGGATGGAACCTGCTGGATGAGAAATACCATGCAAAGGGGATCGAGGGGATCCTCGAAACGTACTTCGGCGACTCCAGATTGAAGGACGCCCTCACCAATCTGTTGATAACGAGCTACGAGATCGAGGCGAGAACCCCGTGGTTCTTCAGGAGCAACAAGGCAAAGGTTAGCAGCGATTATGACTTTCCCATGGTGAAAGTGGCCAGAGCCGCGTCGGCTGCACCCACCTACTTCGAACCCCTCAAACTTGATACCGAGAACGAGCTGGACTACTATTCCCTAATTGATGGTGGGGTTTATGCAAACAACCCCGGCATGTGCGGATACGTCGAGGCAAGGAGCCTATTTCCAGATGCCAGCGATTTCTTGATGGTCTCCCTGGGAACAGGTGAGCTGACGAGGAGGATCCCTTACAAGAAAGCGAAGGATTGGGGTCTGGCCCAGTGGGCCCATCCCATACTCAACATAATGTTCGACGGGATGAGCGATACGGTGGATTATCAGCTCAGGCAGCTCCTCAGGCCGCATGAGGGGAACAGGAGATATTACAGGTTCCAGACCAGGCTGGATTCGGGCAATGACGACCTTGATGATGCCTCTGACAGGAACATCAGGGACCTGAAACTGGAGTCCAAGGATATGCTGGAAGATCACCATGATGACATCCTTCAACTTTGCGAAATGCTCTCAAAGGAATGATACCGGATGTGTCTGGATCCATTAATGGTATGATAAGAAGGTAAATACACAACATTTAAAAGATAGGAAAAAGAACCTACCAATCTGTAATATAAATAAAGCCTCCTATTACATCCCGCACTTACTCGGGGGTACAGTATGAATACCAGGTCCATCGCCGCTATCACCATAGGCATGCTTTTGATCCTCATACCTACGGGGGGATCCAGTGAGAACACACCCACAAGGGAGGTCAAGGAGTGGATCGAGCTTACCTCGGGGGACTACTCGTTCTTCATCAATATATCGAATGATATGGTGATCGAATTTGACGGCGGTTCTGAAGAGCTCTCTTCAAGCGCTCCCTACGACCCCTATTACGACCTGAATTCCACACTTCGTAAGGCGGTGGACAGGGCGCCTCTCTGGCTCAACGATACGCTGGTGTGGTCGTTCTTGAACCTACGGGACACGTACAGGATGAAGTACGCCGATCTGCTTCTGAACGAGTCGATCGACAGCAGATACCTTGACGAGATCGCCTTCACCATTGCCTACATGCCCGCCGATTTTCTGGATTCCTATCTTGTTGAGGGAAAGATGGTCTGGGAGAACGTCCACATGATGTACACGGTATCTGATGACGTCAAATATGCATACATATCCGATTACAACCTCACCGACGGCCAGCACTCAACCATTACCTACAGGATGTCATCCGGGAACGTGACCATGCCGGAGGAGATATACTACTGGTACGTGCTGATGCCCAGGTTCGGATACGATACCCTGGAGTACATGAACCCCGAGACGCAGAAGTTCAACTTCTCCGAAGATGGCGGCGTATTCTGGAGGACCTACCTCTACTACAACAACGACACGGGGTTCCCCCTCCTGAAGGATTACCTGGCGAACGAGACATACGTGTGGAACGGGACAAGGAACCAGGTGTTGAACAACGGCGCCGTGGGGGCTATCACCAGATGGGAGATGGAGAGCATGATGTTCGGACTGCCCCAGGTCAGGGATCCCAATCCGGTCTTTATCTACAAGGACCATCTGGGCATGTGTGGGGAGAACGCTTACATTCTTGCTGCAGTGGCGAAGATCGCCCTGATACCTACCGTGATGACCATCACATACGACGGGGACCACGCCTGGAACGAGTTCTGGGAGAGGGGATGGCACCAGTGGGAGGGGTACTCGGGACAGATCGATAACCCCCAGGGTGAGGGGGCTCCGGGATCCATTACCGTCTTTACCACCATGAATCCGGATTATACGCACCTGAGCGCCACGAGGGGATACACCACGACGACCAACCTAACGGTCCGGGTGTTCGACAGCAATGAGACGCCTGTGGATGGAGCGCTGATCAAATTGTTCGCGCAATCCGTCACAGATGTTAATGGGTCCCTGGCGCTCCTTGGCAACCTGACGGATGTCAACGGTGAGACCACATTCGAGGTTGGTGTGGGATTCAGCTACTACGTTACCGTGAGGGCTCCAATAGGCGGCCCCCCGGATGAGACCGCCCAGGCCGTCCAGGCGTTCCCGATCGTTGGCCCCGGAGTGGACTTCGAGTACAATATCTCGATACCTGCCCCCATGCCCCTTCAGGCGAACTACGGTGAGATACAGGAGAGAAGCCACGGGCTGAGGTTCAACGTAACGGCCGAGGATATCGACCATCTCACAAGGTTCCACAGGGACCCCAGAGGGTACTGGACCGAGATCTGGAAGGGCTACGAGGACAGGACAAGGCTTACCCTGCTGTTCCTGGACGATGAGAACCTCTCCCTCTATCGGCAGGGAGATATGTTCTGGCCCGGTGGGGTGCTGAATATCAGCAAAGGCGAGGAGGCGTCGATCATAATGGATGAGGAGGTCCACTGGAACATCCTCGTATCAGGAATGAGCTCTCCCTTGACAAGGACGTTCGCCTCTATAGGCATAGAGGTCAGTAGATCGATAGTGGTCCCTGACGCCCTGATACTCTCCCCGGAGGACGGGTCTGTGTTCAAGGTGGGCGACATGATCCTGTTCGAGGGGGACCTCGACCCTCTTCAGGGGAGTTACGAGGATTACGCTTACAAGTGGATCGACGTGAAGTATTCCTCCGTATATTCAACGGAGAGGGTGTTCTCCAGGAGCTTTGTCAAGGGCGAAAAGGATATCGTTTTTGAGGTGTGGAAGGATGGGGAACTGCTTTCCTCTGCGGCCGTGAGTTTCGAGGTCTTTCAACCGAACAGGCCCCCAATAGCAATTATCGATCTCCCCGAGGATGGTAGGGCGTTCGAATACGGGGACGAGATCCAGTTCTCCGCCGATGGGAGCTTCGATATCGACGGGGACGATCTGCTGTATCAGTGGAGGGAGATCGGGGTCAACAACACACTCTCCGACGAGGTTGAGTTCTCTGCGACCTTCGATCCCGGGGAACATACCGTCGAGCTCAACGTGTCGGACGGCAGGGGGCTCTCATCCTGGGACCTCGTGAGCTTTACCGTTCTTAGACCCAACCTGGCCCCGGACCCCTACATCCGCTCCCCGGAGGAGTGGTCTATATTCCAGGAGGGGGAGCATATAGAGCTGAATGCCACGGGGACATACGACCCGGATGGAGACCAGCTGGAATACACCTGGATCAGCTCCCTGGACGGGGTAATATCAACACTGATGGCGGACACCGTCGTCATATCCGTCGGCGCCCACCAGATATGGCTCTGGGCCAACGACGGCGAGTTCAACGTATCAACCAGCACACAGGTAGCAGTTAATGAAAAGTTGGTCATACCCGATGAGAAGCCCGTGGCCGTGATCAGTTCGCCCTCCGGGTTGATCCAGTATTTCGTGAGCGATGTGATCGAATTCTCTGCGAATGGAAGCTATGTCCCAAATGATGAAGACTCTTATTCTAATGATGAGATGTTGCTCACGTACATGTGGTCAGTTGATGGCATCTTCATGTCCCGTGAGAAGAACTTCCAATCAAAACTTGGAAAGGGGATACATCAGGTTAAACTCACAGTGGTAGTTGGAAACCTTTCGGATACGGACACGGTGACCATCCTTGTGAGCGACAGGACCCCAACGATAGAGTTCTACATCGACGGCCTGGAGAGGACCGATGATCTCTTTCTCAATGTGTCCGCATACAAGAACATATCATTCGATGGGACACGGTCCAGAGATCCTGATGGAGGGGAGCTCCAGTATAACTGGTCCGTGGACGGTGAGATGATGTCGGAGGATCCCATCTGGGTCAACTCCTTTGAACCTGGAAGCTACCTGATTCAGCTGACGGTGATGGACGAGGGCGGGAACGTGATGTCGCACGTGATCCGGATCAACTCGATCCTGGAGGGGTGGGTGCCTGTGGATGACGAGCCGGTGGATGACGATGATGGGGAGACGGATAAGGATGGAGTGAACATTCTACTTATTGTCGTCCCTATTGTGATCATAGCTGTTTGTATAGTGTTGATCCTTCTTCTTACCATACAAACG
>JAUVCY010000278.1 GCA_030595585.1 Thermoplasmatota archaeon | reverse complement strand
ACGGACCCCATCAAGGCCAGGGAGAGCCTCGACCATTTCAAGAAGGAGCTCCCACTGGTGTTCGAGGCGAGAAGGAAGGCCATCATGTACTATCTGGAGAGGAACGATTGGGACCTTATGCTGGCACACGTCATGGAGACGGACAGGATCAACCATTTCATGCTTGGAAAGTTCTTCGACGAGGACCCGGAGGTGGTGGAATACTTCCTGGACTTCTATCGGAAAGTGGACGATCTGATAGGAGAGGTGATGGAGAAGAAAGGGGACGACGTCGTCCTTATCGTGATGTCGGACCACGGCTTCTGCCCTATCAAACACGACGTTCAGATGAACGTCTGGCTCCAGCAGGAAGGATTACAGAGAATTGAGGATCTGGGCAAGATGTTCGCGGGGATCTCGGATGATACCAAGGTCCTCTCCCTCGTGCCTGGACGGTTCTACGTTCTTGATGAAAACAGGTTCGAACAGGGAAATGTAAGGGCAGATGAAAAAGAGGATATCATCACGGACCTGGTCCAGAGGCTGAAGAACATGAAGGACCCGGAGACCGGAGACCCCATCATAAGGAAGGTGTTCCGAAAAGAGGATATCTTCACGGGACCAGACCTGGATCGGGCCCCGGATGTCGTCGTGGACCCCCACGACGGATACGACCTGAAGGCGGCGCCGATAGGCCAGCTGATGGTCAACACACCGATAAACGGGATGCATACCCAGTACGATTCATCCCTCTTCATCGAGGGCATCAAGGCCCCGGACAGGAAGCCGATGATCTATGACGTCACCGCCACCATACTTGACATAATGGGCATCGACATACCCGATCATTTCGATGGGACCTCCCTCCTGAGCTGAGGAGAAGGTAGAGCGAGGAGTGGAAAATTTAAGGTATATGGTCGACATCATGCCACCGGGTGTTATGTTGTCTCTGGACCATCGTTTATGTTTACCTGTTGCACTGCTCCTGCTTCTGGTCGCGCTCGTACCGTTTGCAGGCCTATCCTCCGCGGAGGATCCTCTTGTGGAGGAGCCCTGGGAGATCCTGGATACCCACACGTCGACCATATTCGTCCCCGCGGGCGATTCCGTGTCCATCCACTTCGATCAGGACCTTGGGAAGATAGAGGTATCCAAACCCTACGGCCCCCTCCCCACCACCGCCGTCAACGCCATTGACAGGGTCCCCGAGTGGACCAGGATGAACCTGACCAGGACCTTCCTGGAGATAGGCAACAGCCGGGCGGGCGTTTACGGACAGCTGATAATGGACTGCGCGGACGATAGATACCTGGACGAGCTTGCATTCACCATCTCACATACGCCTCCCGAGGCACTCGCCAGGGTGTACCCCGGCGTATTCCTCTCGAACGTGGAGGCCCTCTACCAGAACGACCTGGTCATAGATTATGCGGATATCATCGACTCGGAGGATAGCTCCACGGTGAGATATTACGTGAACGAGGGCGGAAACAGAACCTCCTACGACCTTCCCGAGGATATCTACTACTGGTACATCACGCTCCCGAAGATAACCGACGAGGACCCCACATACATCAACCCCAACACGGGCGCTCCCTCATCCAGCGGGGAGTTCTGGAGGGACTACGTGTTCAACCACGCTGACGCCTCCTACCCCTCCGATACCGCTTCCAGTGAGGTCCTCTTCCCCAAGAACGCCACACCTCCACTTCTCAAGGACGTCTTAAACGGCGTGGATACCATGTGGGACGGAGAATCCTATGGCGCCCCCGGAGGCTACCTGAACAACGGGACCGGGAATCGGCGCCCCTTCGATTACAAGGACCACGCTGTGGAGAAAGTATCCAACTGGGTGGAGAAGACGCTTCCCCTCAACGTCGCCGAGGAGAAGATAAGGATCGGAGGGAACCCATCAAGGTCGGTCCAGCCGGTCAGGATAGCCCACAACCACTACGGCAACTGCGGGGAGCTTCAGGACCTCACCATAGCGGCTGCAAGGGCCGCCCTCATTCCGGCAAGAGGCGTCCTCAACACGGGCGAGGACCACGTTTGGTCCGAGTTCTGGGAGAGAGGGTGGCATCACTGGGACAACTACTGGTCCGACGGAGGAACAGGCATCGACACACCAGGCAAATATGATGCGGACTTCCCCGGAAGCTGGGGGAAAGAGCTCACCACGGTCTTCTCCTGGCGCGGGGATGAATACGTTGAGACCGTAACGAGCACATACTCCGATACAGCCCTGTTCAAGGCGAAGGTGCTGGATTCCTCCGGCAGGCCGGTGGATGGTGCAAGGGTGATCCTTGCCACAGAGTACATTTACGACCCGACCTCTCTGAGCTTTTCCACGTGGGGGCACACGGACGAGAACGGCGACGTTACCTTCGAGATAGGGGACAGCAGGAACTACTGGGCCCAGGCATCGTGCGACCTCGGAGCCGACCCCGCCGACAGCGGGGGAAACATGCAGGTGAACCGGATCATCACGGACAGCCAGACCGGGAGCACCTACTCCCACACGTTCAACATGCCGCGGAGCATCGATCGTCCGGCCTCCTCTCAGGCTGCGGATCCCATAGAGGACGGGGAGCACCTCCTGCAGATGTCGTTCGACGTGGAGGCCTCGTTCCTCCACGGGCAGAACCTGTACACGGGAAACACCTTCTCGTATCTATCCAATGAGGCCGGGGACCTCGACCTCTACTTCGTGGACGATCAGAACCATCAGAGCTTCCTGCTGGGGAACTCATTTACCGCATACAACATCTCCGGGGAGATAGCCTCCGGCACCCTCACCACCTTCCTCACCGAGGAGGGGGGATACGTCATCCTCTCCAACAAAGGATGCCTGAACACCGAGAGAATGATCTCCATCAACGTCTCGGTATACTCCCTCCCAACCGTTCTGATAACCTCTCCTTCGGACGGGGTCCGGATAACGCACACGGAGGAGCTCGAGTTCACCGGAGTGGCGCACTCCAATCCCGGGCTGGAGACGGTGCAGTGGCGCGTCGATGGCGGGGATTGGATGGATGCTGTCGACCTCTCCGGGGATTGGACCGGCTTCTCCTTCACGCTTGACACAACGCCTCTGACCGAGGGCGAACATCTGGTGGAGGTCAGGGCGATAACCGTAGAGCTGGGTTACGTGATCAATGGGATATCTATAACCGTGGAGGACCACATCAACCCCGAGGTGACCATATCCTCACCCATCGAGAACGAGGTGATCGTCCAGGGGGAGGACCTGGAGATCAACGGGACCTGTGGGGACGATTA
>JAUVCY010000103.1 GCA_030595585.1 Thermoplasmatota archaeon | reverse complement strand
CCTCTCTCCCTCCAGGAGGGCGCACCGGCTGGCTGGCCCCGTATGGATGAAGAGGACCGGTTGGCCGTCCACCTCCACCTTGCTGAGGTACAGGGCGCAAGGGGTCTCGACCGTGAAGCCTCCCGCCCGCCGTCCCATCTCCCTCAGGGCCGTCAGGTTTGCGACCCTATCGTTCGCGGGTGGAAAGGAGGGGCTAAGCGTAACGCCCTGAAGGGAGATCGCCCTTCCGCTTCCACCTTCAATATACAGCAGGTCCGGAAGGACGTGGATGGAGTAGGCCTCCCCGTCCAGCCGGGGAGGTAGGGAGAGGGCGGACCCGTTCGCCCCCATCCCGAGATCTATGGTCAGCATGGTGTCTCCCGGACCCGATAGGAGCAGGTCTGCGGCCTCCCGTATCGAATTGGAGATCCCCCCAAGAATGATGTCATCGTTCCGATCGGCCATCCTGGCGAGCTCTCCACCGAACATCCCAAGGAGCAGCATGGCCGCCATGATCAGGCCGAAGCGAAATGGTATGTCTCCGCTATGCATCGCACTCACGGGCCCATCGCCCTCGGGTGAAATATAGTTATCTATATCCCAACTTTGACAGATCGAATAGGATATTAGCCTGTCGAAGTTGGGAGAGGCCTCACTTTAAGACTCAGCCATGCTCATTATGTTAAAGTTAGGCTACAGTGATCCGAAGTAGCTGTCCGCTTCTTTGTACGAATCCAGTGATCCGACGTCGAACCACCTGCCGGGGAAGGACCAGGCGTACACCGGCCTCCTCTCCACCAGGTACGTAATGAAGTGGCCCAATGCGTCAGGCTTTCCCCCCTCGTCCAGATACCTGACGATCATCCCGATCGTCTCCCCGGTGAAGATGTAGTATGCCGTTGCTGCCAGGGTGGAGGGGGGGTCCGCGGGTTTCTCCACAAAGCGCTGTATGACGTTCTCGTCGTCGATCCCCACGATCCCGTATAGGGACGCCTTTTCCCTATCCTGAACGTCGTAGACCGCCACGATATCTTTCCCCTGCTCCCGAAAGGCCTTCAGGGCATCCAGGTGAGAGAACTCGAAGAGGTTATCCCCCCCGATTATCATCGTATCGTTCGACAGCTGCCTCTCCCTGATCAGGTAGCCCAACCCTCCCACCGAACCCAGCTTCTGCCCTTCTTCGAGGGTGGGCTCTATCATGAGCTCCAGGTCGGCATCGGGATAGCGGGCCGTGATGAGGTCCCGGAACTGTTCCTCGAAGGCCCTGTTGGTCGAAATGAATATCCGACCTATCTCATCCAGCTCCAACAGCGGCTCGATGGTGTGGCATAGCATGGGCCTGCCTGCGATGTCCAGAAGGTGCTTGGGCCTATCCTTCGTGAGGGGCCACATCCTCTTTGCAAAACCGCCTGCCAGTATTATCACGTCCAATCTTCTCATGATCGATCACCTTTTCTCGCCCTGAACCCTTTCACTTTTTTCAACTGTGCACGGCTTTCAACGGACCCGGCCCTCCTCTCCCTGACGTGAGATACAGCATCATCGGGGTCCATGCCGTGGTAGATCAGGTACATGGATATCAGGGACCCCGTCCGGCCAACACCCGCAGCGCAGTGGACCATGACAACTCCCCTCCCAATGACGCTGTCCATGAGATCAATGCCCTCCAGGGCCTGTTCGTCGGTGAGCGGATGCATGTCCGTGACCGGGATATGCCTGTATTCCAATCCCGATGAGGCGATCCACTCATCCGGCCAGGGCCGGCATGTGAGGTTGATGCATCCGACCACGCCCTCCTCCTCCTTCAGGTAGCGGAGATAATCAAGGGACACCGGGTAGATGGATGCGAGGATGCTCCCCTCGACGATGACATCGTACGTTCCCACATTGAGGAATGGGTTCCGGGTCAAGAACTCATGGGGGTCCATCGGGCCCTTAAAAATGGTATCAACTATAAGAAGATGACCCGACCGGGGAAAAGGATTTATCCCCGGAGCAGATAGATAGCTCCCTTGAAACGAAGGATCGACGTGTTCGTTCCCGGAGCCGGGTATCCCTCCCTCTCCACGACCGGAACGGCGTGCATGCTCAACTGCGCCCACTGCGGCGGACATTACCTCAAAGGTATGGTGGATGTTTCCGGCCCAGGGTCCCTCCTGGAATTTGGCATGGAGCTGGAGAAAAGGGGAGGTAAAGGGTTCCTTCTCTCGGGGGGGTGCGATAGGGAAGGTAAGGTGGTGATCTCCGATGCGGTCCTGGAGCAGATATCGCAGTTGAAAGAGACGACCTCGCTGTCCATAAACGTCCACCCAGGTCTCGTGGGCCCGGATTCGGCCAGGGCCCTTGGTGAGGCGGGCGTCGATACAGCCTCGTTCGACGTGATCCAGGACCAGGATACGATCTCTGAGGTCCTTGGGATCGACGCGTCTCCCGTGGACTACAGGAATTCATATCGTAATCTTGTCGATGCCGGGATCCGGGTGGTCCCCCACGTGCTGGCTGGTCTCTATCATGGGCAGCTAAGGGGGGAGCGGGCTTCCATTGACCTGATATCCGGTTTCGAACCTGATACGGCGGTCCTGATCACGTTGATACCCACCAGGGGCACCCGGATGGAGAAGGATGCCCCCCTCCCCGAATCCGAGCTGATAGGATTGGCAGAGTACATGGTTTCCAAACTGGATGGCTCATTGATGCTGGGATGCATGAGGCCGAGAGGTTATGACGCCCTGGAGGTCCGCTCCCTGGAGGCCGGTTTCTCCGGGATAGTATCTCCGAACAGGAGGACCCTGGAGTATATTGATGAGAGGGGATGGGAGATAACCAGACACGAGCTCTGCTGCGCGGTATTGCCACCGTAGAACTGCTCATGCAGGTCTTTTTCACCTTTGGATTGATTTAAGTATCCAATTGTTCATTATACTGTCGTAGGTAGATTGTGATCGGTGAATATGATGAGGACCTTTCCGCTGTTCGACCCCAAGATATATTCCATCTCCATCTTCAAGTTGAAGGAGGGCGAGGACGGAAAGGTCCAGGAGATCATTCAGAACCTCTTCCTCAAGAGAAAGGACGTCAAGTTCAACATCATGAAGAAGGACAATTGGTCGGTCGTGGAGATCGCGATGGACATTCAGAGGGGAGGTCATGTGATCGTTGAGGTCACCCCGGACCTGTTCAAGATCCAGTACGACAATATGAAGCTGATGAACCGGACCTTGAAGGATTCACTCACCTCATACATCGTCAAGGACTCCAGACACTACAATTTCAACCTTATGACCTGCGGAAGCAGGGACAACATCTGGATGCACAATTACTCGGCCGCGAGCCTGCTCATGGACGATGATGACGATGATGCCCCCTTCATTGGAGGGGAGCAGACGACCATCCAGGAGAACATCTTCCAGACCAACATCGCCTATCTCAACAGGATAATGAACAGGAAGGGCGGGGTCCTCATAAACACATTGAGGCAGAATAACATAGAGGCATTTTTGTACGCCCTCGGGACAGTGGACCAGAGGAGAGAGAGGACCTTCCCGACGGAATTCCTGCTCCAGCTGGACACCTCGCAACTGGGGGACAGGAAAAGCTATACCGTCAGCCAGCTACCCCTGATCAATAAAAGCCCATATTCTGCCCCACCAAAGAGCGACAAGAACATCTACCTTGAGAAACAGGAATACCTGATCAATCTCCTGTCGATCAAGTCCAAGATCATCGACATCTTCCTGACCCGATGTAATATCAAGGAACTTTTTGACGGCGAATATTCCTATATCCAGAAGCGGGGAAATTTCCTCAAGGATGACATCTTCGACCTTCAGAACAGGATCAATTCCCACATGAAGGTGTACATGCCTGATAAGAAAAATAAAAAGAAGGATTCCGATTTCCTCGACAGGGAGAACTACGATAACGAGAAGGAGCTGCTCACCACCGCGTCGATAAGGTTCACCCTGATATCCGAGGTGGAGCATCGCATCATGAGGATCAGGTCGCAGATCAATGGAATGAAGGGAGATATCGGCGACATGAGCGACCAGATCGCCCTGAAGGGCAAGGCCTCCACGACGGATATGAAACCCCATTCCATCACCGACCATCAAATAAGGGAGCTCGACGACATGGAGGAGTACATGATGTCGCTATCCGGCGAGCTGACCCATTCCAGGGACATCCTCTCATCCACGATCGACGTGCTGCGCGCTTTCATCGATACGAGACAGAGGGAGGCTTCAGAGGATATGAGCAGATTGATGAACCTCCTCTTCCTGGTGTTCGCTTGTATCGGGTTGGCCGATGCCCTGGGCAATTTCGTGGTCTTTGCCATGGAGTACTATTTCTTCCACGAAAAGAACATATATCAGGCGATCCAGCCAGCCCTGGCAAGCCTGTTCCTGACCTTCCTGCCCCTTGCCATCGGAGTTATCTTCATATTGATATATTTCAAGAAGAAGAAGAGGTAGAGGGTTCTTTCGGTTACCCCAGCACCCCTTTTTAAATTGCCCTCAATATTAACCCATCCCAAGTTTTTCCGGAGGACCAAAGGTGCCGCAACCGTACGCAGAGACTATGGCGAAGAGCCAGAAGGAGATATCAATTTCCGACTTCTTCGCCAAGAACAGACAGATCCTTGGATTTGACAATCCATCAAAGGCGATGCTTGTCTCGGTCAAGGAGGCCGTGGACAACTCGCTGGATGCCTGTGAGGAGGCGGGCATCCTTCCCACGATATTCGTCAGGATATCAAGGACCGACAACAAGGATCGTTTCCGCCTCAGGGTTCGGGACAACGGCCCCGGCATCGTGAAGAAGCAGATAGCATCGGTTTTTGGGCGCCTGCTTTACGGCTCCAGGTTCTACGCGATAAGGCAATCCAGAGGTCAGCAGGGTATCGGGATATCGGCGGTGGTGCTCTACAGCCAGCTGACCACCGGAAAACCCGCGATAGTGACCTCCAAGATAGGCGAGGAGCACCCCTGCTACAGGATGGAGGTCCAGATAAATACCAAGAACAACCGCCCGCAATTGATCTCAAGCGAGGTGGTGCTCTGGGATCACCCCCACGGCACACAGATCGAGGTGGAGATCGTGGGGAGGTACCATAAGGAGAAGAGGCAGTCCGTGTACGAGTATATCAAATCCACGGCGATAGTGAACCCACACGTTGAGATAATATTCGAGGACCCCGACGGGATGGTCCACTCCTTCCGTCGGGTGGTGGATAAGCTCCCACTTCCCGCAGAGGAGATAAGGCCCCACCCGCACGGGATCGAGCTTGGCGTCCTCAAGAACATGCTGGCCTACTCTGAATCGAGGAAGATGACCTCATTTCTGACCACCGAGTTCTGCAGGATATCCCCCCGTGGTGCCCGTGAGATCCTGGATAAAGCGTCCATCTCGGAGAAGAAGAACCCCAGGAGGTTGAACCTGGACGAGATCCAGGTGCTCTACAACATCTTCAACGAGATGAAGTTCATGTCCCCCCCCACGGACTGCCTCTCCCCGATCGGCGATCTGTTGATCAGAAAGGGGTTAAAAAAGGAGATAGACTCCAAGTTCGCCCACACGGTGACCAGGGATCCCAGGGTCTACCGCGGCACCCCCTTCCAGGTGGAGGCGGGGATAATCTACGGGGGGGAGCTTCCAGCGGGAGACACCGTCAAGATACTCAGATTCGCGAATCGGGTGCCCCTTCTGTACCAGCAGGGGGGCTGTGCGATGACACATGCCATCGAGAGGATCAACTGGAGGCCGTACGGCCTTGAGCAGAGGGGTGGTAAGGGGATCCCGTCGGGTCCGGCGATGATCCTGGTACATATTGCGTCCACCAACGCCCCGTTCACATCCGAATCCAAGGAGGCCGTGGCGGACGTGGATGAGATCCTCGATGAGGTGGGCAGGGCCTTGATGGAGTGCGGGAGGAAGGTGAAATCCCACATCAACAAGAAGGTTAAGCTCAAGAAGGTGTCCGAGAAGTACTCCATCATAAAGGATATCCTTCCCGAGATCGCGAAGAAGAGCTCCGAGATAATTGGCAAGCCGCATCCTCCTCTGGACGGCGTCATTACGAAGATAATGAACGTGACGGTGATAGACAGTGGGATCATGTTCCATGAGGAGGGAGGGGAGAAGTTCACAGAGGTCACAATAAAGGTGCAGAACTACACCCAGAAGGCCAAGAAGTTCAGGCTGTTCGTGAAGGTCCCGAATGGGCTGATCCAGGGTATATTCCCCGAGAGGAACAGGATGAAGAGGGACATAATCGAGTGGGAGGTCGGGCCGATCGAGCCTGCCAGGTCAGTGCGTCTCGGCTTCACCATACTGGGACTTGATAGGGCCGATTATGACGATGTGGACGTTTACTACTCCCACCTGACCGGTGAGGTGATCGGGGCGGACCCCCTGTGACGTGAGGTGATGATGATGACTGGAAAGAGAGGGGCACAGATAACGGCGGGAAACAGGGAGGCGTCTGACCGGCTGGTCAAGATCGCGGAGGCGATACACGGCCAGCTCTGCGATGATAACATACCCTATCTGGAGGTCTCCAGCCGGACCAAGAACAACATAGTGCTCGATGAGGATCACAAGGTCTGGAAGTACGGGTCCGACGTGGTGACCAGGTCGGCAAAGGACCTCGGGGGGGCGACCAACATCCTTCGCAACTTGTACACGATAGATTTC
>JAUVCY010000308.1 GCA_030595585.1 Thermoplasmatota archaeon | reverse complement strand
CCATAGCCGCCGGGGACATCAATGGAGACGGTCACGTCGACATGGCCCTGGGGATGTCCGAACAGGGGGCCACGGGGAAGGTCTACGTGCTCTGGGGGAATGGGAGTTGGGACGAGGAGATAGTTCTATACAAGGCGGGGGAGGCCGAACCCAACGCCTACCCGATAGGGGTCCTGAGGAGGGAGACGTTCGCAATAATATCCGGGCTCGTCACCACATCAGCAGAGGGAATCAGGCTGGGAAAGCACGTGATCATCGACGACGTGGACGGGGACGGGGATGGGGACCTGCTCTTCTCCTACCATGGGTGGAACAAGGTCTTCATCGTATGGGGGGGCTATGAAAAGTCCCAGTTCGCCACGGAATATACCTATTTCAATATGGACCCCACCGGCGAGGGTGTGAAAGGGGATTACGGAAGCGCCGTTGCTACGGGAGACATAGACGGGGACGGGGACAGGGACCTGGTGATAGGCGCTCCCCTCCTCATGCACGAGGAGAGAGGCCTCACCGAGGCAGGGGGGGTCTTCGTCTATTTCGATGTCAAGGATATCCGGGGGAACGATAGCGTAACCGTTGATACTCTTCTGAGGCCGTTGATAAGGGGAGGCGACGCGTACGATCGCCTTGGAACCGCCCTGATCGTTCGGGATATCAACGGCGATGGAAAGGACGACATCCTGATCGGAGGTCCTGGAGCGGATAGCCCGATGAACAACAGGAGGAACGTCGGCCAGATAGTGATCTTCATGGGAGATGACATCGATACATTTCCCAACTACCTTGAAGCGGAGGTGGACTTCGACCTGATGATCGTGGGGGAACAAGAGAGCGTGGGCAGCAGGCCCGGGGACAGCATCGGCTCCACCTTTGACATCGGGGACCTGGACGGCGACGGCAAGATCGAGATGGTCCTCGGACTGCCGGGGAGGGACAGGGAGAAACTCAGGTCGGTGGGCATGGTCGTTGGATATGATGACGACGTCCTCCTGCCCTCCACCGGCAGTGTGGTGGACCTGGCGATCGCACAGAGCAGGTTCAAACTGCTGGGTGCGGACGCCGAGGATGTAGCCGGCTATATGGTATCCATCTCGGATGTTAACGGAGATGGTATCGGCGATATGCTGATCGGGGCCCCCTCCGCCGATGGAGAGGAGAACTCAAGGCCCAACTGCGGGGAGGTGTACCAGTTCGTTGGTTCGAACATCTCCGTGGTGGGCATGGAATATTCGGGACCTGCGGTCTCGAACGACATGGTCCTGCCGTCGAGCGGCTGGTTCGACATCAATATCACGTTCAGGCACACCATAGATCCCCCCCTGGTCGATACCGTCGAAATGGTGCTTGAAAAGGATGTTATCAACGCGACGTTCAGGTGGGATAATGGGGTGTTCTCGTACGATGGGACCGCCGTTGTGGACCTCGATGTGGAGGGGTCCTCGATAAAATATAATGGGTTGTCCGCCGTGATCACCTTCCGCACATCCATAGGCTGGTTCTCCGACCTGGACAGGGAGTGGGATATCGACCTTACGCTCAGGGACCTCGATGGGGTAGGGGTCCACAGGGTATTCCACAATTCGCTTCCCATCAATAACGATATCATCCTCACCGGGGAGCCCAGGCTCCACGCGGACGGCGTGGAGGTGCTTCCAGGCGAGTGGTTCGTCGACGGTTCCCTCCTCACCATCTCGGGTATCGAGCTGTTGTACAAAGGGCCCAATGGCAGATCCGTCCCACCCGATCAATTCGAGCTTATCCTCCTTAGGGACGGCCTTCAGATACTATCCGTACTGTACGGGGGAGTGGGCACAACGTTCAGCGACGTCATTCCTGAAGCGGGATCGGTCTCCTATACCATTTTGGCAAAATTCAACATTACAGCCCCGGGCCCCCACTGGCCCGGGAAGGGGCCGGTCATTGAAGGGGAGATCGTCAGGGAGCTGAGGATAGATCACTCCAGGCCGGGAGCCGTTGAGGGGCTCAGGCTCATACCCGACCCCGGCAGGATATCGCTATTTGACGATGAGGGAGAGTGGGAGGTGGAGTGGAACGGCAGCATCGGCCCGGGCGACCCGGAGAACCCCTCGGGTATCGACGGTTACATGCTGGGGGTCAATGAGGAGGCACCGGAGCATGTGAGATCCATGGGTGGGCTGTGGGGTTCCTATTATGGAGACCCCAACTTCCTGGACTACGTTTATGGGGAGGCGGACCCACAGGTCCACTTCAACTGGGGTAAGTGGGGCCCCGACCCTAACCGTCTTCCATACAACAGCTTCAGCGTACGATGGAACGGATGGTTCACCCCCCCTGAAACGAGGAACTACCGCTTCTCGGCCGTTGGGGACGGCAGCGTCATGGTGATGCTTGACGGGAACAGGCTGATCGACTGGGGAGCGCTGTATCCGATGATGAACTCGGGCCCCATCCCGCTTGTGGGCGGTGACCCCGTGCCTATCGAGATATACTACTATTATCACGATAAAATACCTGGCGATGATACCTTATCCTCCCTCTCTTTTGGCTTTGTGGATGAGAATGGGGGGAGGGTACCCGTACCGGAAGAGTACCTGAGCTATCCGGACAACAATACTGATATCAATGTTGGTGGATCGGGGACGTTCAACGTTACCGTGTACTCCAGGGATAGGGCGGGACACCTATCTGACCCCGTAACCATCCAGGGATATGTAGATGTTGAGGAGCCGGTGATGGACTGGTCCGAAATGGATACATGGTACAACCTGGAGGACCCCAACATCACCTTTGGGCTCCGCGATATCGCAGGGGATGACTCACTTCCC
>JAUVCY010000334.1 GCA_030595585.1 Thermoplasmatota archaeon | reverse complement strand
ACGGACGAGGCGTACGAGTATTTCACCTACGATGGTCACGAGCATTTCAGCATCGGTTCGATACCGGAGATGAAGGAGAGGACCCTGAGCAGTTTCACATTCACAAAAACCTACGCCATGACGGGTTGGCGTATAGGGTATATGCATGCCGATGCCCCATTGATACCTCAGATCAACAAGGCACATATTCCCCTGGCGATCTGTGCACCGGTGGTTTCACAGTATGCGGCCCTGGCAGCACTTGAAGGTCCCCAGGATTGCGTCAATGAGTTCAGGGAAAGTTACAGATCAAGTCGTGACCTGATGTGTAAGCGACTGGATGAACTGGATCATGTGTTCGAATATCAAAAACCAAAGGGATCATATCTGATGTTCCCCAGGATGATCACGGACGATGGTGCCGATTCCACGAGATTCTGCAAGGCACTGCTGAAGGACGCAAGGGTCTCCACCACTCCAGGTGTGGCATTTGGCCCCAATGGTGAAGGACACGCAAGGATGTCATTCTGCGTCCCGGAGGCTGAGGTCAATAAGGCATTTGACAGAATGGAAGAGTATTTCAAGTGACATATATCGGCTCATTGGATCGAGGATGGTCATAATAGCAATTTCAGGGGGATCGCAACAATGACAGATATGATAAGGGCCGCTTGTGCGACGGACGATATTCATGGGAACATCATGACCTTTTTCTGATCCTGGCAAGGATCATGATGCCGGCCAGGACAAGAAGGATCGAACCGGAGAGGAAGGATACACAGCCACCACCACCATCATCACTATCGTCATTCAGGAAATCGCCCTCGGCGCCAAGAGAGTAGGCCATTCTCACCTCTCCCATCGGTTCGTTGGTGGACTCTGACATCCTGGTATTTCCATCGACCATTATGGATACTGTCATTTCATGATAGTCCTCACCCCCCTTTGTCATTATCACATGGATGATCTCCCCCTGGATGGGAAACTCCATGGTACCTTCTCCCATCACATTCTGTATCTCATCTCCCTTGATGGTCCCCGAATAGGTGCCTGCGTACTCTACCTTCACGGTTGCCCAGGGACTCTCGGCTTCCGATCCAACCGGCAATAGTACGATGGCCATGGTCATCAGGGCCATTACCAACATAAATGAAATCACTTTCAACCTCAATTACATCACCCTACACTAATTTGTAATAATATGATTATGTATGTCGTGTGTATAATTAATTTATTGACCTTGTAGATAGAACTTCTTGTAATTGACTTGGACTGTGCCCCTGGAAGCGAACACTTCGATGAGCTATATCACAACATTGACAGATCGAATCTGATCTGAGCCGGTCAATGTTGGGAGAAGCCTCACTTTAACACTTATCTATAACTCGTACGTTAAAGTTAAGCTGTACCCATATGTCAAAGTTAGGCTATATCAATTTGCCCACTGGGCTTTTATTGAGGTTCAGACCCAGGCTTTCCGGGTCCATGCCCATCGAGAGGCCCACGAGCTGTGTCAGGTAGAATACGGGCATATCCAGTTTCTCCCCAACCATTCCAGCTGCCCTCTCCTGTTTTGAATCAAGGACCCTTCCGCCAAGGGGACATACGATTGTAAGAGCATCGAAACCCCTCTCCTGTACGGCCTTCAATTTCTCCCCGGCCTTTGTGAGAGCCGAGTCCTTGTGAGTTGTCATGAGCGGGCCCCCACAGCAGTTCAACTTCTCGGAATAGTCGCTGGTCCTCCCACCAAGAGCGGCTATTATGCTCTCCATCTTCATGGGATGTTCTGCAGTATCGGGCCTGTCCGCGCCAGTGTACCTGATCGTGTGGCAGCCGTAGTGACAGGCGATGTTCCATTCCAGTGGTCTCTTCACTTTTCCCCTCAGGGTCTCGATCCCGACCAGATCGTGCAGAAGGTCCAGCGTATGGTAGATCTTGAGATTCCCGTTGTACACAAGGCCCTCCTCCTCCATGAGCCTCGAGGTTATCTTCTCCCTGAGCTCACCGGAGCCCTCCAGACGCTGTTTTGTCTCCGTAAGCGACAGGTGGCACTGCGGGCAAGGGGCGAATATATCCAATCCCTTCATCTCGAAGATCGCCATGTTCCTTGCGGAGAGGTACGTCTGCATGACGAGGTTGATGCTCTTGAATGGGGCTCCGCAGCATGAGATATTCTCCACGTCAACGAGTTCTATCCCCAGTTCGGGCATGATCTTCCTTATGCTCATCTCGTAACCGTACTGCTCGGTTGGGATCACACAACCGGGGTACAGCCCGATCTTTTTCGTCATCCTATTCACCCCCCAATCTTTCAACGGCCATTCTGGAGAGTATCATGGCGAACTTCGCGGTATCCCCGGGCCCCTTGATCTCTGGGAGGCCAAGCGACCCCCTATCATGGGCCCTGTTCTCGGTATCGAGAACCTCCATGTCCCCCTGTATGAACCCATTGGTGATCATGTTCTGAAGCATATTCTGATAATCCCCCGGTATGGGCTTTCCGGATGCCACATACCAGTTCTTCAGAACGTACATGACCTCCACCGGGCTCACCTCCTGCGGGCATCTCTCCTTGCATTTGTAGCATCCCACACAC
>JAUVCY010000143.1 GCA_030595585.1 Thermoplasmatota archaeon | reverse complement strand
GGCTCCTGGTATTCTCTCTGTTCTGCTGGAGGTCTCAGACTTCTGCGGGAACTTCGATACCATCAGCGTGGACTTGGAGATATTTGATGATATCCTTCCGATGCTGGAGCCCATGGGAGATATGGTCGTGGATGAGGATGTGATGATCGCCCTCACCCCGGAAGGTTATTCCGATAACGATCCGGACCTGTATGTTTCGGGTGTTTTCACATGGACCTTCACGGGACCCCGGAGCCATTTGATGACCGGCGAGTCAGTTCAATTGTCCTTCGACGTACCCGGGATATACGATGTCAGGGTGGAGCTTACCGACGGCAGTGGAAACATGGCGGCCTCCAACTTCAATATCACGGTTCGCGACACCACGTCACCTGTGATTGGGCACCTGGGGGCCCTGTTTGCCATCAAAGGGTCCACGGCCCTTCTCAACGGGTCAGGTATCGAGGACAACAACCCAATTTTCCCAATTGGCGCCAACTTCTCCTGGACGTTTACCGACCTGGGAACGAGATATTACGGGGAGAGGATAGATTATGTCACGGATACCCTGGGGCAATTCAAGGTGACCATCGCGGTAAGGGATGGAGGCGGGAACAAGGTGTACGGGGCGTTCATCCTTCACGTGATAAACGATGGAACGCCTCCCGGGGCCATCGGGTCGAACCCACAGGATGGTGCCACGAACGTTTCATTGCGACCGACGATGACCATCAGGTTCGACGAGGATATGGATCCCGCATCCTATGTGGGTGGGATATTGATATCAGACCAGTTCGGTGAGGACGTATCCTTCGATGTGGACCTGACCGGAGAGGACAGGAGGGCGATCGTTATTGACGTACAGCTCGACCCGGGGAAGGGTTATACGGTCAAACTGTCTAACTCAATTCTGGATATCACCGGCACCCCCATGGTCCCCTGGTCATTCTCGTTCTCGACCATCTCCGAAATGGGCCTTGACAGGGTGAATGGAGTGAGCTTCCACCGGAACGACCCCATATTTTTCATCTTTGCAGGCGATCTCATAGATCTAACGTTCACGGACGATATCGATAGGGATTCCACGATCGTGTACATTGGCCCCGGAGATGTCACTGGAACGCTTGAATACGTTATTGATGAAGAAGGGGCCACAATGGGCATCCGCATCCCCGAGGATCTCCCGGAGGGGAGATACGAGCTTCTGCTTGGGAGCGTATCATCTGTCCACGGATCGGCAGTGGATGCAGACGTGGTGATCCTTCTGGATGTCGGCTGGAGGCCAGATGAGGTAGGTGATGGGGGGGGCACCTCCTTTGGACCCTTCGCCCTGTTGGCCTTAGTGGCTCTGATCGTCATATCCGTCATAGTCGTCGTTATGGTGTCGAGAAGGAGGAGAGGAAAGGACGCCTCTTCGGAAGAACATCGGGGCCCTCCGCTGGAGCCCGAGCATATACTGGATCACGAGCACCATCACCTGCATCCAGGCCACCATCAGGATGGGGGGCCCGGCCCGGGAGCGGAAGATGAGAACCATTTGATCGACCATGTGAAAAGATAAATAGATGAGTTCCACTTCAGAGAAACAGGCGGTAGTGACGGTTATGGGGATAAAGTTCGGCAGGCAGAGAGGAAGGGGAAAGGGGGGTAGGTCCGTATGGCTCAGGAGGTTAAAGGCCATCCTATCGGGTATTGTGATCACGCTCTCCCTGTTCACATTTCTTACCGCACTTTCACAGGTTCTCATACACGTCATGGCCGTGAACGTCTTCAATGAGAATAACTTTCAGAACTGGTGGAGCGCACCTCTCCTGCCGTTTCTTTTCTCGGTTGCCCTTTTGGTCCTTTTTATCCTCATAAACTACGATAGAGTTCCGATCCTTCGGGATGCTGTATCAAAGCTCAAGGGGGCCAGGGCCCCAAAGACCCATAAGGATATCGAGCTGCCCGAATTTGATTGAGCATTGGTCTGGGCCGATACGATAGATGCTATCTGTTAAGAGCGATCAGGAGCTCTCTATCCGGGGAGCGAGAAGATAGATCGCATGTCCCTTCTCCTCCGCGAAATCGAACACCAGTTTGAGCGGATATGA
Organism: Thermoplasmatota archaeon; assembly: GCA_030595585.1. Lineage (GTDB taxonomy): Archaea > Thermoplasmatota > Penumbrarchaeia > Penumbrarchaeales > Penumbrarchaeaceae > JAGLEG01. The sequence goes on along the minus strand of JAUVCY010000143.1, from coordinate 3,613 downwards.
GTTTCCCAGATGAAGCTGGATGTCCCTGTTCGCCCCCACACCTTTCATCAGATGTGAGAAATAGTCGAGGGAGAAAGAGCTCTTCGAAGGTTTCTCGAACTCGACAAGCTCATACTCTTGACCCTTTTTCAGCTCGAGCGTCATCATCGAGAGGTCCTCTGAGGATGTCATTATCAGTTTATCCTCGGAGCATTCGAACGTGAGGTAATCCGAGATCGAAGCGGAGATCTTCAGCCCCTTCTGAAGTTCGGCCGAATTCAGCTTCAGGTTGATGGGGAGGTTCAGGCTTGGAACCTTTGGTTCCGAGAAACCGGATGGATCCACCAGGGGGATCTTGAGGGTGAGGTTGGACATCGAGATGATCAGCCTGTTGTCATCATCCAGTTTCATGGTGATGAGCTCATCTCCTCTCGCACTCTTGATGCTTTCCAGCAGCCTCTCCACGTTAAGCCCAAGCTCCATGGGCTCCACCTCGTATTTCTCGAATGCACTGCTCTCAAGCTCCAGGTCGACCATCGCAACGTGAGCTGGGTCAACGGCCCTGATCTTCCATCCATTATCATCCGCAGCTAGTTTGATCTCACCTGCTATCGGGGTGAGAACGGAAAACACGCTTCTGAAGGTCTCAGCCTTTGCCTCAACATTGAACATCTTAATTCCCCTGTGTACTGGTCGAAAGGACCACCTTGTATTTATGAAGGCCGTAATAAAGGTTATGTAAGGGGGACCAAAAGATGGTCCGATCACTCCTCCGATACACCATTTGACCGTTTCCTCCATTTATCCCTGAACCTGGTCGCTGCGGCAGATCTGATGGCCGATATGAGAAGGGCACTGGAGAGCAGGATGAGGATCGGTGTATATGGGCTTCCATACCAGGGAAGGTCCCACTCTTCGGAAGGTCCCTCCATTGGATATGCCGTGATCTCCTGGAGGCAGATGGACCTCTCATCCTGAAATGCGATGAGGACGAAATCTCCGGAATCGCCCTGGGATGAGAGCGTTACTACACCTCGATCTCCCTCCCCTATCGATGTTCCACACTCTTTCAAGGAAAGGTTGTTGATCTCCCCGAGTGGGACCATATACAACCCAAGGGTCCCGCGTCCTTTCCATTGGACCTGAAGGGTCACGCTCGCAAAGATGGAATCCCCCTCTCGGACCGATCGCACCTCCTTTCCCAGGAGTGCGATCTCATCCTGAAGGGTCCCACCCCAATCGTGGAGAAAGGCGGATCGATAATACCCTGCCGCCTCCGAAGATGAGATGCCAATGCCCACCTCCCGGTTCTCCAGTCCGGAGGTGGGACCCCAGTTGAACGATGATATCCAGACCTTTTCGGAATCAACCACCACTCCCTTGTTGTGAATGTTGGCGATCTCCCTGCCCATGTCGAACCTGACCGCCGGATGTACCCTTACCTCGAACAGCCCGGACAGGCCCATGAGTTCGGCAGAGGTGGCGATCTCCTCCGCAACATCCTGGTTCTCGGGTTCTCCATCCCCATTGAAATCCGTCCCATCCAGAAGGACCTTCACCTTGACGCCCCTCTCCGCCGCCTGCAGGAGGGCCTCGAGATATGGGTTGATGTGCCCCCCGTCCTGGAGGGGTATTTCATCCATACGGCCCGGCAACCCCTCCTCCGGCATATGGTTCGATCTCCACGATGTGGATATGTCCAGCAGCTCGACCAGGACCTCCTCATCGGCGGTGTGGATCATATCGAGAAGTACATTGGAAGATAGGCCGATATTATCTGGTGATATGGATATGGAGCCTGTCCCGCCCCCATCAACGAAAAGCTCCCCAAACCGGGAACCACTCTTCTCTTTGTCGGAGGTGGGTGCGATGTAGTCGTAAAAAGGCCCTTCCAGGTCGATGAACTCGGATGCCCCAACTATATCGGGTCCGGCGAGATCGAGGTCGAAGACCCTTGTTAGGTCGCCGTTGATCTCTTGTGATCTCATGGATATGACCCATCCCCGGGTTGTTGATAGTACGTTCTCACCGGGAGGAGGAAAGGAGCTGTCCTTGAAATTGTCGGAGCTGATCAGGGCAACGTCATGATCGGAGGCGATATATTTGGCGTGATCGAACCTGTAGCTGTCCCTGATATCCCGGTCCATATCGCTTATCATGAACCTGACGTCGATACCAGCATCAAGCATCCGTTTCACACATCTTTTCTCACCTGAACTGATCCCCCCCACTGGTGCTCCCTCAAGGAGGATCTTGACATCAACACCCCTATCTGCCGCTCCGATCAGGGAGGAGACCACCCAATCGGAGGTGATCTCGTAAACGTTGACCCTGAGTGAGGACCCCGCCGCTTCTATGATGCTTTTCAGAACCTCCGAACCAGAATCCGGGCAGATCCCGCAGGTCATCTCCGAGATCTCCCTCTCCGGGAATCGATCCCATCTGGATTGTCCGGGATATCTCGGCCTGTACGAGAGCCAATCCTCCCTGGTATCTGTGTCCCTATTCTGCCTCACAAGGGCCTTTCCCCAACCCAGGTCGGGGGCGGGGTCGCCGGACCATCCACCGCCGCCACCCCGAGGCCAATCCTCCTCTTTCCATACGGCATGTCCATAGGGGACAACATCGATGATAACGCCGGACCTATCCCGCAGACAGACGGTGTCATTCCCGTTTGACAGGGTCATGTCACCTTCCAGCAGAAGGCCTCCCATGGGAATGGACCCGTTGAACCAGGAGATGTCAGCATCAAATCCGTTCTGATCTCTAAAGCGCCCACCATCCTTGGCGATGAAGACCAGGTCATCCGGTTGAACGTATATGTCCTCGAATATTATGATGGTCCCATCCCTGAAATATCCCTCACCCTCATCGTCCGATAGCGTATAGCCCCTGAGGTTCACCACCTCTCCTCCGTAGTTCCGAACGGCCACATATTCATCCGGGTCATCGACGAGGTACGTGTCGAAATATATCTCCTGGATCCTAAGGCTGCTTCCTCCACCGCCTTCTCCTTCAAATCCCATCATGCCCCATGGGACCTCATATGATGAGCTCCACAAATCGTCGAACAGGGTGTGGAGGGGATCGATGTCATCTCCCTCGAGGAAGAGGGAAGGCCAGGTCGTATCCCCGATGGGGCCCAGCGTGAACTGGCAGGCGCCGTGGGAGAGATACAGGTTTGCCCCCATGACCCTACCGTACTCTGGAGATATCATCCTTATCTGGATCTCACCTCCCGTGGATGGTGCCTCATCAAGGAGCATCCTTGCACGGAGCAGAAGCTCCTTATCAAGGTCCGAGAAGGTGTTTAGATCATCCTCCCAGACCATATTGGATGGTATGGGATGAAGCGTTGAGGTGTCGAGGATCAGTTTGACACTTCTTCCCTGCTTCAGAAGGTCCAGGATGCTGAGCATGTCCAGATCACCCACTTGATGGATCAGGGAGATCTCCCCTTCCATGCCCCGGTTGGGCCTGATGGGATCGCAGAAGTGGGCGGTAAGACCGTGGTTATTCAGGCCTGAACCAGATCCGGCCGCACCATCGCTTTTCTCCAATATCGGCATGGTATCCGTGAACTGGTCCAATATCGGGGATGCATCTATCCAGCGATCATCGCCTTCAGGCCAGT
>JAUVCY010000176.1 GCA_030595585.1 Thermoplasmatota archaeon | reverse complement strand
ACGATCCCGCCCATCAAAAGGCCAGCGAAGAGCCCTACGTCCCTTGAGCAGACCGGCATCTGGTTCCCATTCAACTGGTAGGACCTCTCTGTCAACTGATGACAGTAGATGTCACCGAATACGTACGCAGCCCTGGAGATGGGGGAACCCAGCTGATCGAACTCCTCATCGTATTCGCGGCTCCCCACTTTCCCCTCCCTGTCCATAATTATGGTGTCTTCTTCCTCCAGGAGCGGCGCCATGATAACGGCCGCGAACAGTATCAGGAAAACGATGAGCAGGGGGATGCCAAATAGGTTGGGTCGGCCGATAGAGCGCCTTATCATGTCGATCGGGTCAGCGGCCACTCCTCACCCCTCCACCTCGTACCTGAGCAGGGCCCCCACCCCTCCCATCCTGTCGAACATCCTCCCATTGTCATGCAGGGACGATATCACCATTGTGCGTGCTCCAGTAAGGGGACCCATGGACAGGAGCTCCTTGCCGATATCCGTCCTGAACACCGTATCGGATATGATCAACACCTCAACTGCCCCCATATCAAGGGCGGACCTGACCTCGTCCGTCCCGTAGGCCGCCCCCTCCCCCTTCCCCACCATCTCCATGAACCTGTTGAGCAGGGAAGCCTCCTGTGCCACCCGGGACCTGGACACGATATCGTGAAGCTCGTCCCCTTTGGACAGAACCTCCCTGACGCCCGCCATTCCCGCGGCGGAGGCGGGTATGGCTATCATCTTGGGCGCATCCTCCAGCAGCCGTTTGCGGAACTCTTTAATGAGCGCTTCCTTGAAGAAACCGGGGCCGATTATAACAAGGGGGACATCGTTATCCGACACCGGCCCGTATGCCTTGATTATCTCTTCATAATATCCGGACCACCTTCCCCCGCCTCCGTACCTCTTGCCGCCCCCTCCAACCTTTATCGTGGCGACCTGTTCCATCCCGTAATCGAGCATCTTGATCAGTGTCGCCTCCTCGTCATCAAGGGAGATTATCCTGAATGAGGGCCTGGTCGAATTTCGCCTTGCCTCGTCAAGGAGGGCCCGGTCCACTCCGGGCATCGGGTCCTTCCTGATGTCAAGGACCGTTCCTGGGTCCACATTGAAAGTATGATATCCGCTTATATCCTGAGGGGCTTTCACGATCCTCCCCTTGATCCTCAGGTTATCGGTGAAGGGTTGGAATTCGACGTCCTCCACCTCGATCTCAAGATATATCCTTTTTCTGGTTGAGGCGTCGGGGCGGATCATATCGGTCCTGCTCTCTGATTTCCTCCAGGTGATCCCTCCCACAAGAGTTCCCCGGGAGAGGATCTGATAGAGGTACCAGAGGTCGCTCATGGAATCCACCCTGACCTTCAAACGGGTCCCATTCTCCTCCTCTCTCAGTATTCTCATATATCAACCTCTGTTAGACCCCATCCTTGGAGGGCCTCTGATCGCTCGTCCACCCGTACTTCGTCTCCCGGCCCGATCCGGGCCCATCGTAATACTTTGTGGTGGAGGTCCCTTTCATGGACAGGGGGGTCCCATACACGCATTTCACGGGAGGATCGTCCATCATTTCATACAATTCGTTGATGAAGACCTTGTACTCTCCGATATCGTGGAAATAGAACAGGAAATTGCTCCTGCTGCCCGATGAGTGCCACATGAGCGGGTCTATCCTCTGTTTCAGCTCCTCCTCGTACTGGATTATACTGTCCATACTTGCATCGTTGTGGTACTCCACCACGAAATGCGCCCTTATCTTGAGGCCAAAATGCCCCATATTCAAACTATAGCTCTTGAAAAGCACCCCTTCCCTCTCCAACAGCAATCTGGTCTGGCCGACCTTCTGCCTGGAGATCCCCAACATCTCGGAGATCTCCCTGTCCCCGAGCAGGGGCACGGTGACCAGAAGAGGTAGGATCTGCAGTAGTGGGTCCTTCATCTCCAGGTCGACGTTGGGGCAGTTCGAAAATGGATTTTCATAGCTGGACAGGGTGGGCGCCTCCACCTCGATCCCGAAATGGTATCTCAACAGGCCTGAATGGTCCCCCAGATTGTGAATGGTGTTCGTCCTTACCTCGTCGAAGTACTCACCCGAGCTGAATATCCCGCTAGGTCCCTTAACCTCTCCCCTTAACCTGCATTTTGAGATCAGGTTGTTGTAATCCGTGTATGTGGGTGAAAGCACCATGAGGTAGAATGCGCTGCCGTCCGTCTCGAAAATAAATATCGACCCGTGCTCTTTGGCGGTCGAGAGGAACAGTTCCCTTGCGCTATCTTCATCCAGATCACGCCTGAGCACCCCATACTCAACGCCGCGTATCTTGAAACCCATCACGAACGGGTCTATCGCCCTCTCCAACCTCATTACCCCCGACCTCAAAAGCCGCTTCCTCATCGAGGAGAAGGTGGGGTCCTTGATGGAGATGGCGCTGCATATCTCCCTCGACGGCGCCCTGGGCCATTTTGTAAGACAGTAGAGGACCCTGAGGTCCCTGTCATTCAATGCCATCTCCCCGAAGAAGGGCCTCATTTGTTAAATATTATACGAGGATTTATATTCGGCCCCATCACTGGCATCTGGATGATGACGGCCTTTCAGCCCGATCTCAAGGGGACGGCATACGAGGACCATACTGCCGATATCTGGCTCGTTGGATATGGTGATTCCCCCGAGCTCGTGCTGTCCCGAATGGTGAACGGCCTGTACGGGGCCGTTGCCGACCGGTTCGAGGTCCAGAAGGGGGAGAATACAAGGGTAGTTCTCGAGGCGAACTCCCTTGACCTCATCCTGGTGGACGTCATCTCGGAGGCCCTGTACCTCCTCGATGCGGAGAGGATCATACTTACTGACATTCGGGCGGACCTCTCCGGAGATGGCCCCTATAGGCTGGTCCTTGATGCGGTGAAGTGCCGTTGTGAGATCCCGGAGGGGGCGGAGGGATTGGAGATCAAGGCGGCGACGTACCATGGGGCTTACCTCAAAACCGTGGCGGGGGGATGGGAGGGGAGGATACTTCTGGATATCTAAGGGGGGTCCCCCTTAAATGTTATATAAAGAAACCGACGATTAGGGGACATAGTCGTTGGGATGTAAATGGTGTTTGACAGGTCTATATGCTTCCTTCCGGAAGATACGGTCCTCGAGGAGAAGGTCCTGAGGTGCAAGAACGATATCATAATCTCCGATCGTGCCCAGTTCCACAGGGGCATCATCACGGAAGGGAGGTTGTTTCTCGGGGAGTTCGTTGAGATCCGGGGCGACCTGGTGGCCCTCGGGGACATCAGGGTGGACAAGGGATGCAGGATCGCAGGGGACATCACTGGGGACTCCGACATATTCCTGGGGGAGAGGTCCATCATCAAGGGAGAGGTGGTCGTTGGAAAGAACCTTGACATAGGCGAGGGCGTCGATATCGATCCGGACACCATTGAATCCAAGGGGTTCATCAATATCAGGAACCCGATATCAGTGATCGTCTACATCCTTCTCTACCTCCTGGAGCTGATCAAGAGGAGCGATTCCACCGAGGTGGAGGAGTTCTTCAAGGAGCTGGAGGACGGGGGAGAGGACAATTTCCTCATATCCCGTAACTTCACCTACCTTCCCAAGGGCTCAAAGCTTGAGGGGGAGAGGCTCTTTGTTGCCGGGGACATCAAGATAGGACCCAGAAGCCAGATAGTCTCAACGATAGAGGCGGAGGGGGACATCGAGATCGAGAACGAGGCGCAGATCTTCGGGGATATCATCGCAGGCAAACGGATCTATATCGGGGAGAATGTGGTCATCAACGGGAAGATCTCCTCCGGAACGGAGGTGGTCATCCACCACGCCGCGCGTATAGGGGGAGACATCAGGTCAAAAAATATTGTTATCACACCCGACACGATAGTGGAGGGTACGCTTCGGGGGGAGGAGGGCATCAAGATCATGCCCGAGGGGGATTGCGCCATCGAGGAGCGCATACTCCGATTCGAGGGAGGCGTGGATTCCCTGGAGGGGTTGGTGCACGAGGATTGAGCCACAAGCAGAGGGCCACAATTACATTGATGGTCCTAATTTTTTAGATACACCCGGCTGAAGGCGGTCAAAGGGGGCACATTTTACCTTAAATTCCAAAATATTTATGTACTCTTGATAATTCACCATCCTATCGGACATCTCCTGCGGTGCGGGGGGGCCCCAACTGTAACACGGTAGGTCGATCAAATGAAATTTTCCAAGAACGAAAAAAAGATCCTGTGGGGTCTTGTCAGGTACCCCATGCTCAACGACAGGCAGCTCTCCGAGAAGATCAAGGTGAGGATGTCCACCCTGAACGCCATCAAGAACAAGATGAAACGGAGCGATCTCATCAAGGACAGGATCATCCCCAACGTGGAGATCATGGACTACGAGATCCTCTCGGTGTTCTGGTCCCCCCTTACCAGGCAGACGGACACCAGGAAGGATGCCGAAAAACTGATCAGGATCTTCGAGAAATACCCCAACACCTACACGGCCATGGTGTTTGGAGATACCATCTTCTTCCTTTCGCTTTACAAGAACTACACCCAGTACAAGATCACGGAGCTCAACCAGGAGGTCGAACTGAGGGAGATGGGCATATATGACGGTGAGAATCCTCACCGATCCCTATACCCTCTCTCCACCTCCATCATCAACAAGAACTTCGACTATACGGCCGTTCTGGAGAGGGCATTCAATATCGCCCCGGTCCCCGATAAAGGTGGGGAGAGTACCTCTCTCGAGAAGGCGAGGGAGAAGATCCATCATCTATCCAACAAGGAGAAGATGATCCTCCGGGGCATACTTGAGAACCCCGACATGCCCGATAACAAGATCGCGGACCTCCTCAACACGACGAGGCAGGCCGTGGCAAGACATAGAAAGGAACTTCTGGAGCTTGGCGTGATCA
>JAUVCY010000161.1 GCA_030595585.1 Thermoplasmatota archaeon | reverse complement strand
CAAGCTGGTGGAGGGGGCCGAAAAGGGGCTTGTCAAGACGCTGTCCCGATTCCCGGAGATGGTCAGGACGTGTGCCTCCGGCAACAAACCCCATCTGATGGCAAATTACCTGGTGGACTGCGCATCCTCGTTCAACGAGTTCTACCGCGACTGCCCCGTGATCTCCGAGGAGGACCCCAATAGAAGAGGGGCCAGGGTAGCGCTGGTGGAGATGGCCCGGAGGGTGCTCGGAAGGGGCCTCTGGACCCTGGGTATCGACGCCCCGGAAAAGATGTGAGGGGCGCCGATATGGTGCCCTCATCACATCTCATTCGGGGATGAGATCATATTACAATTTTTTATAGCGGGGACTTGCAGTTGGGACAGAGGAACCATCCCTCCTCGACGTGTGCTCCACAGTGACCGCAGGCCGGCCCCGATCTCTCCGGAACATTGTTGGCAATCACAGCAGGAGGAAGCGTGTTACCCGAGGCTGCAGGTCCGAGGTTGTTCGGCTCCGACATTGGTAATTTGTCATAACGGGGCGCCCCTCCGATGTTCTGATAGGCTGCCGCCTGATCATCCCCGGCTTCAGGGTCTTTTTTCCAGGTCAATATGAAGCCTATAATTATCGCGATAATGAGGACAACGGCGATGATCGCACCTATGATGTAGGCTATCGGAATTCCCTCAGAGTCTGGCGGGTCCGGGATCAATGGCGGGATCTCAACGGTGAGGGTCGTGGAGGTCACAGTGTCAAATTCGGAGTCGCCATCGCTGACCGTGACGGTGACCTGGTATGTGCCCGAGACCACATAGGTATGGTTAACGTCCAGCCCCTCCCCATAGGCCCCATCCCCGAAGTTCCAGGAATATGACAACGTGTCTCCATCCGGATCTACCAGTGGATCTGTCCTGAAATTGTACTCGGCAGACTGCTTTTCACGCATCTCCTCTTCCGTATCGAGGAGCTCGAGATCAATGACGGCAGGCTCGGGATGGGGTTCTTCTACATCGAACAGGATCAGCGTGATATCGCTGTGATCCGTCGCACCCTCATGATCCTCCACCTGTATCCTGATGGTAACCTCGACCTGGTCTGTCCAGCCCACTGCTGTCTTCCATATCTTCTGATCGTCCAGGTTCAAGACGAGGTTCCCATTCCCGACATCGAACGTATAGTCAACGCCCTCGATAAGGTCGGCATAAGGGAGCTGATCTGAGAGCGGTTCGAGGTCCTCACCAAGAGGACCTTCGATATTGACGGAATATGTCAGGATCTCACCCTGATCGATGTCGACCACCTCCGGTCTGATCCTCGCCGTCATGAACTGGTCGTATGTCCTCTGCGTGATCGTGGGGATGGATATCACCGGGGGATCGTTCACATTCAATACACTGACCAGGACCTCGAGGTCGATAACGTGCTGGCCACCCTCTTCCTGTATGGTGAGGAAAATGCTCATGGGTTGAGAGCTCCCCGCGTCGTGGTTTGTAGGAGCGAAGGTGACTTCGCCGATGGCGCGGTCAACGGCGACGACCCCCTCCCAGTGGTCATTGCCCCCTCGACCGCTCAGGAACTCAAGGTCTGACCTGTCTGGTTCGATATCCGTGTCGTGGGCCACTATCTGGAACGAATACTCCACATCTTCCATGATGTCCAGGTCGGACAGATCACACAGTACGCTGTATGTGCCCCGACGATCCACCTCGAACTCGTCGCCCTGGAACAGGATGTGGTCCACGACGGGCACGTCGTTCACCGGCGTGACGGTGACGGTGTAGTTCCCATCCGCCCACGAGTGTTCGTCATAGGCCTTGATCCCGATCTGCTCCTCACCGTGTCTCCCTTCTTTCGGGGTGATGACCACATATGAGTTCCAATCGCCATCCCTGATCTCCAGGTGAAGAAGGCCCGTATCGGAGGTCCCGTCCCACGCCTCCTGCGTGCTGTTCCATATCCTGTATCCCGAGATATCGTTCTCCGGGTCGTTGAAGAGCCCCTCGCCGGCGAGCTCCATCAGCTGGACCTCGACAGGGCTGGAGTCCTCCGCCATGGAAGGGATCACCTGATATTGGACCCGGGAGATGGGCAGGTCATCCCACACCTCCAGGGTATCGTTCAGGTACAGGTTCAGGGACCGCATCGGCCTTCTGATGGACCCCTCCTGTGTGGAATCAACGGCATGGGCCAGTATGTCATGAATGCCCGGATCGTCCCCTATCTCCTCTCCTGTGATGGTCACCCTGTAGACCTTCCCATCCTGGTAGTTCGTATCAAATGGATCGTCCTGGTAATCTATCCCCGTGACATTGAGAATATCAATGGATATCGCGGGATCCAGGTGGAGGTATACCCCTCCTGGAGGGTCGTTATCCTCATCGACGTACGTGACGCTTATTTCGAATGTCGATCCCAGATGGCCTCCCGCCTCACTCTGCTCATGATCCGAGGAGACCGTCATATCGATCATCTCCGGGGGGCTGTTCGGCTGCTCCTCGATGATGGAGACCTCTATCGTGTATTCCGATATGGACCTCCAGGTGTTGTACCTCGAATATACCCCTGTCCACGCATCGTCCTGCACCTCGATATCCACCGCCTCGCCCAGGAGCCCGATATAGACCTGCCTCTCGGGTGGGGCCGCATCGGTCCAGGTGTTCTCGAGGATCCCCTCGAAGGTCTGGAACTCACCGCCCACGAAGATGCCCCCGACCAGATAGTATGACAGGATCCGGTGAGCGTGTAACCACTCGTCATCCAGCGTGTTGAAGGCCCCATCCTCGCCCGGGCCCCTCCAGATTATGAAAACATTCATCCAGTTGTCGCCCCACCAGGCCCCGCCCGAGGGGCCGATGAACGTGCGGTCCCTCCTGACGGTGATGGTCATGTTCCACAGCATATCGGGATCGGTCCCCTGGACCTTCACCCAGTCCACCTGGTCGTACATGGAGTCCACCTTCCCGCTTACGGGCGGGGCTTCCAGCCGGGCGTTGGACATGTCGTTCGACTGATCGTCGTTATCCTGCCTGAGAGAGGTGTCCACCGTTAGATCGTACTCCAGCTCGAAGGGCGGTCTGGTCGGAGGCGCCGAACTTGAGATATAGTACCCCCAGGAGATGCCAATATAGTAGAAATCGACCTCGGCACTTTCAACGAGCCTGGAACTGTCGGGGGTCACGAAGTTCAGCGTCCAGTTATCCCCTGGATAGAGGCCGTTGTCTCCGTCCCAGACCCACCCGTCCCCATCGTCCCCATCGTCGAAGAGGAGGTCACCCCCACCCATGTATGACTCGCCCCCCCACTCATCCACGTACAGGATGCTGATGCTCAGATAATCCGCGTAATCCTCCGCCAGGGTGCTCCCGCCGGAGCCGTCATCCACCAGGCTGAGCTCGTACAGGTCGCCAACGGACCCATCCGCCCTGGCATATCTATCCAGCGTCAGGCTGACGTTGTAAACTCCTCCAGGAGAATTTGCCCGAGGGTCCACATCTGTCAGCTCCAGCTTGTACCAGTCCACGAGATCGCTGCTGGCCACGATAGTTTTCATATCGAGAGCGCCCGATACCTGCTCACCATTGGGTGAGAGCAGGGACCCGTTCTGATAATCCATGAAAGAAGTGCTCTGCTCATCGTCACTTGCCCTCGTCGGGGCGGCGAGGGCTCTCTGCATCCGGGACGCATCCATCCTCTCACATTCGAGCTCGCCGTACAATGAATGCCCGGCAGTGTGATCGTTGAACTCTACCCCTTCCGGGGAGAGGGCCATATCGTTGATGATCGATCCAAGGCCCACCGCCTCCTCCTGCGGGACCCTCTCCAGCGTGGGGCCTCCGTTATCGCCAATGACATGGGCGGCAATATTCTCGATATCGGCCATATCTTCTCCCACCGTGCTATCCAACGACTGCGATGAGATGATCAGGGAGATCATTATCGAGAGGGCAAGCAATATCTTCCGGTGGTTTTCCTTCATTTTTTATCCTCCTGTGCATATATTCCTCAGGCGGAGATATAAGGGTATCACGCTCCCCTGTCAACAAAAAGGTCAAGATGTCAACAATAGTGTCAAAAACGGTCGTTCTACACTCAAAAGATCAAAACAATGCCCATACCCGCCCGGAAGGGAATAGATCGTTCTTGATACAGATCCCAACCATCTCCCCGTGTACTCAACTTTATATAATCGGGTTTATATGGGACGATGTTAAAGGCGGTGCTGTCATGCCGGATGATAACGATTACGAGGGCCTGCTCGACAGAGCATGGGAGGCTATGCCAAAGGATGAGATCAAGGACCACCAGAGGTGGAGCCTTCCTCCTCCCGACATCATGTACGAGGGGCGCAACACCGTTGTCAAGAACTTCCAGGAGATCGTCGACTCCATCCGGAGGGAGCCAGAGCACATACTGGGACAGATCCTCAGGGAACTGGGTTCAGCCGGTTCCAGGGATGGGCGAAGGTTGATCCTGAAATCCCAGGTCTCAAAGGATAAGCTTGACGAGAAGATCGAGGATTACGTGAACAGGTACGTGATCTGCGGGGAGTGCGGAAAACCCGACACCCACCTGATCAAGGAGGGGAGGACCCAGGTCGTGGAGTGCATGGCCTGCGGCGCGAAACGCCCCGTAAAGGTCAAGAAGGGGCTCAAGGCGCAGGATAAGAAGGGCGTTGTTATCATCGGAGACGAGCTCGAGGTGATGATACAGGACGTGGGGAAACAGGGAGACGGACTCGCCAAGAGGGGAAAGTTCGTGATCTACGTGCCTGGAGTTGCCAAGGGCCAGAAATGCAAGATCAAGGTGGAGAAGGTCTCCGGTAACATCGTTATCGGAAAGGTCGTCACTGTTTGATCCGCCCGGATGGTAACACCTGCCCAATGATCAAAGCATTTTCCAGGGAGCGTGGGCGCTCATAAAAATCATACATTGCTTAGCTCTTGGCTGAGATTCCCTGTTAAGATTATATTAAAATTAACTCTTAAGCAGGAAAACCTTTGACGAATCATTTTATTCGTCAGGCTAACAAGTGAAAATGCTTATTATGAATGTTAGGATGAAAACTGCTTACCTCTTAAACATTCAAACCCAGGAAAAAACTCTGTTTTTTCCGGTGGTATGAAAAATACACCGATGATAAAATGATATGTTTTTCATAGCCCCGCACAATTTCACTATACTTTATTCAATAAAT
>JAUVCY010000274.1 GCA_030595585.1 Thermoplasmatota archaeon | reverse complement strand
GGGGGCCCTCTCAAGGAACCACTTCAGGGAGGGCAGGTATCTTGAATCGCCCACGTGGACCTCCGCACTTTCAGATAGGCCCATGTGTTCCAGGTTCCTCAGGGCCCCCGCGGCGATCTCCTCATCGATCTCGACCCCCGTGCATTCGAGTCCGACAAGCCCCGCCTCGATCATCAGCCCTCCTGGACCCACAAAGGGGTCCAGCACCCTGCTCCCGGCTTGAAGGCCGGACAGGTTGACCATCGCCCGGGAGAGCGAGGGGGCCATTACCACCGGCCTCTCGAAGGGTAGATTTCGTATTCTCCTCTCCCTTGACGCCCGCCTATCCGTCTCCTCGACCACCCAGCCGATATAGGCGATCCCGTCCAGGCAGACCACCAACCTCCGCCCATCACCCCTGTACTTCACCTTGAAGCCGAGCTCCCTGAGATGTTCATCCAGAACGGTGGAAAGGGCCTTCCGTTCCTCCCTGTTCTCCGGGTCCACCCCCTTCACGATGAGGGTTATCGGCCCCTCCTTTGATATCCCGGCCAGAAGGAGATCCAATCCCATTACGATGGACCCCGGATCGCCCTCTGCGGTCAACTCCACGGACCCCGAGAACCTGCAGTGTCCCATCCTGCCGGCGAGGCCGACGGGGGGGACGTCATCGAGTATCACAAGGGGCCCCCTGGAACTGAGGATGCCGTGCCCCAGCTCCATGGCCCTCATGGCCCCTTTCAGCTCTCCCAGGGCCAATGTATGGTCCTCGCCCGAGAGGTAGATAAGGCCTTCCATGGCCTGGGCCACGTATTAGATATAGATATATTTTCACCACACTGGACGATGGGTGCCCTGGCCCAACCAGCATAACGTTTTAAATCGTAATCGTGCTATGGGTACTCCGGAGGTATCAAGGTGACAGCACTTCCTTTGAAGACATTGATAGCGGTGTTCGCACTGATCTCACTACTTTTCAGCCCCATGGCCTTAAATGATGTAGGCGGCAACGCCTCGCGTTGGACGGATGGCAGCGATCTGAGCGTGGCCCACCCGCACTACGGAATACATGATATCATCGCCGAGATGGCGCTTCTTCTCTTTGAGGAGCTGGAGCCCGGAAATTCATCGTTCATAACTTACTGGTATCTCCCGAACGGATCGGACTCAAATCCCGATTCCTTCGAATCAAGAAGAAAGATCCCCGGTCCAGAGGACAATTTCCTTGCCTACACCGATGATGTCCTGGACGATTGGGATGGGGAGGATTACTTCATCAACCACGGCAAGCCCTGGGACCAGAAGACGACCGCCCCCATCGAGGCGCAGAAGATAGCGAACAGGACAATAGAGAACCTGACGGCCTGGCTTCTCGAGGGAAGCCCGGATGGTTCTCCGTACCAGCACAAGGCGGCCTACAATGCGGGGATCCTCTCCCACTTCATTGGAGATATGTCCCAGTTCGGACATACCGATTACTCCATCCTCGACAGGGCGACCCATCCGGCCCACGACCCGGATGACGATTTCTACTATAGGTACTACGAGTCCCATGTGTGGAAGGACGAGGCGATGAACTCCCTCATCGAGGACTTCGAGAACCAGAGGTTCCACATCCCTGACCTGGTGGGTGGGGACCAGATCGACCAGTTGACCGCGGATCACGCCAGGTGGGTCAACAGCAGGGATGGAAGCACGGAGACCATGGTGGATGCGGAACTCTCCGAGATCGTGGTCGGAAGCAACTACAAGCGGATGATGGACCTGTTCAAATACAACTGGGACCACGGGGCCGTTCACCGGAACACCACCGGCTTCAACCAGACGCTCTGGGAGCTCACGCTGGAGAACCTCATTGCCGGGGCGGAGAACCTGACGGCCGCCTTCATGTCGATATACAACGCCGCCTATGAGCAGTTTCTCGAGATGTCCGCTGACCTGAGCGTTGTCAACTGGACCGTGGAACCGATATCTCCGATCTCCGGCGACATCATAACGATCACCGCGACGGTCCAGAACGTCGGCCAGAAGGTGGCAACCGAGTTCATTGTATCGTTGAAACTGTCCGATGGACAGAACGATACGAAGGTCATGTCGCTACAGCCGGGTCAGACCAAGAACATCTCCTTCGCATTGATGGAGATGGGGACATCGACCACCGACCTCACGATAATCGCGGACAGGGAAGAGGTGGTGGTGGAGGCGGACGAGGAGGACAACAGGCTCAACGGCACGATCGTACCCATACCGGAGATACACGGATCGTCGCTTACGCTCTCTTCCCCGCACCCGGACCAGAGGAGGGATTCATCCCATTCGGTGACCCTTATCCTCTCCAATACGGGAAACCGCCAGGACGCCTTTATCGTATCGGGCTCCTGCGCTACGGATGGGGTTGTGATAGAGGGGCCCGAGGCCCCTGTGTTCATCCCCCCTTACAGCTCATTCGACGTGGAGGTAGTCATAGGCGTTGAGAACATCTCGCCGTCCGGCCTGAGCACGATAGATCTGTCCGCAGTGGGGCTCAACTCGACCGCGGACCTCTCCTTCGACGTCGACATCCTGGATCGGACCCAGGACCCCACCCCCCTCATCGAGGGAAGGGCCTGGGCGAGGTCAGAGGACCTGGTGACCCTCTCCGCGGAGGGGTCCACCGATCCGGATGGGGACACACTGTACTTCAGATGGATCGTTCCGATATGGGGGAACATCACGGCCTCGACCATCACCATCAACTTCACCCAGCCCGGAGAATATCCCATCACACTGGAGGTCTACGACGGGAACGTCACACTGACCACCGACTGGAACCTCGTGATATATCCCAAGGTCCCTGTCAACCTATCTTCCAGGGTCGATAGGAGGGGGCTTTCCGCGATCACGGTCGCGTGGAAGGAGTGGAAGGCTGGTGGATTAACCGCCTACTGGCTGCATGCTCGGGCACTGGAAGGGCAGGGAGAACGGTCGGAGAAGGGTCCTTTCCTCGTCGAGTTCGGCCCGGGCAACAGGAGCGGCAGGGTGGGCTGGTTCCTTCCCGATACGGAGGTGGAGGTGACCTTCTACGTGGAAGCGGAGCACTTCGGCAATGTCTCCATGAACACGCTGATGACCTCCACCGCCAGCACGGCCTCTTACGAACAGGCCCTATCATTGGGCCTGGATTCCCGACAGCTCAAGGTACAGTTCAAACCCTGGGCGGAGGTGGAGGGGAAGATGAAACCCACGTTCCTGGTGGAGAGGCACTTTGGAGGTTTCGTGGAGTTCGATGCGGAGATGGAGAATATCACGCTCGTGGATGAGGTCGGAGCGGTTCATTTT
>JAUVCY010000242.1 GCA_030595585.1 Thermoplasmatota archaeon | reverse complement strand
GCCGGAAAGAGCCTATCTCACCCTACGGCCTGAACAAGCTGGCGTCGGAGAAGCTGCTCCAGCTGTACAACAGCCACTACGGGATGAGGAACGTCGCCTTCAGGATCTTCGTCCCATACGGGCCCAGGCAGGTGCCCGGCTCCATATTCTCCGGGGTGGTGATGAGGTTCCTGGACCACGCCATGAAGGATGAGGAGGTCACCATCTACGGGGACGGCGAGCAGACCAGGGACTTCATCTTCGTGAAGGATATCGCCAGGTGCTTGCATGCCGGGCACACGAAGGACCTCGAAGGGATCTTCAATCTGGGTACGGGACGCGAGACCTCGATCAACAACCTGCTTGACGCCGTGAGGTC
Source organism: Thermoplasmatota archaeon (assembly GCA_030595585.1). Classification (GTDB taxonomy): domain Archaea; phylum Thermoplasmatota; class Penumbrarchaeia; order Penumbrarchaeales; family Penumbrarchaeaceae; genus JAGLEG01. The sequence continues at coordinate 3,449 of JAUVCY010000242.1, read as the reverse complement.
CATAACGGGCAAGGAGCTCAAGGCCAACTACAAGGACTCGAGGAAGGGAGAGGTTAGAAGGTCCGTGGCCGACATGACCCGGCTGATGGAACAGATGGACTGTGAAGGGGCAACCACACTTGAGGAGGGGCTCAAGGAGACGTACGGGTGGTTGACCAGGAAGAAGCGGTGACCCGGGGCGGCGGGAAAGCGTATATACACAAGTACAACGTTATTCGAGGCGTGGAAGGTTCCGGTAGACTCTCATTTCTGCGAGGTAAAGCGTTCAGGTACGGGGCAGTAGTGGTACTGCTGGGGATCATCTTCAGGGCCATCATATCCCGCTTCATATTCTTCCAGCCGGACGAGGAGATCTATTCATACGACGCGTGGGAGCTCCTGATGGGCTCCTCCCTACTTGAGGTCAAGACCAGGGTTTACATAGGGTATTCCGGGTCCCTTGCAGTATGGATGAAGATGTTCGGCATCTCCCTTCTATCCGCCCGGCTCTTCACGGTATTCTGCTATGCGGGGATAATCCTGTTCACATATCTAACGGTCCTCAGGATAACAAAGAGCGAGAGGTCAGCATTGATCGTGGGGTTGCTTATCGCACTGTTACCGTTCCCTTTAAGGTATGGATATATCGTGCTATCTGAACCGTTCTCGTGGCTGTTCATCTCATTGTCCATATATCTGTTGATACTGGGGTTTCAGAAGGACCGCTGGTTCTTCTACCTCCTATCCGGACTTGCGATAACTGTAGCCGCCAGCGGCAGAAGGTCTGCATTGGTCATACCCCTTGTCCTGATACCATCCCTGATATGGATCCACCGTGGCGATCTCAAGAAGATGATAAGGTCCACCGTGAGCTGGGTCGCGGGTTTCGGCGTCCCCCTCGCAGCAGGCGTGGGAGGTTTCCTCCTCTATTTCGGCGTCGAAGCGATCAAGGAGTCAAAATGGAATTATACACCTGATTTCACGGTGATATCCGTATACGATAACGCTTTCTTCACGCTTCAACCAACCGTGCTCAAGGCCGGACCCCTTGCGTTATTATTGCTTGTAGGTACCTTCATCCTGCTATGTTCCATATTCAGGAACAGGTGGAAGGCCGTCTATCTGGCATGCGTTCTCTGGCCCGCATTCGTCCAGATCTCCCTTGACATGCACGCATCGAACCTCCAGATGACCCTCATCTCGCTATCCCCCGCGATCATGCTGATCGCCATGGGCAGGAGATATATGAAGGACCATCAGGCCTTCCTCGCCGTGTCGCTCATGTTCGGGTCCTCCATCGCATTCAACAATTCGATCATCACCGGGAGCATATGGAACGTTATCATCTACCTGTCCGTGGGCGCACTTGTCCTGTTGTATCTCGAGGACAGGGTCACATCCAGGCTCATGACGCCGCTGCTGATGATAGGGGGGCTGGTCCTCCTGGGGTACTCCCTGAGCAAGGAGGAGCAGATAAGGGACCTGGTCATGTTGATCGCACCTATAACCGGCCTCTGTTACAGCCTCTCCCTCACCGTATCAAAGGCCCCACCCAGGGCCGCATCACACACGTTGATCTCCCTGATGGCCGTGATACTCACGGCGGGCTATTACAGCGGATCCCTGGGAGATACGGAATATATGCTCTGCTTCCTGGGCATCATCATCGGCGTGGGAATATATGCTGTTGAGATGGGTGGAAAACGGGACATCTGGACCCTGATCAGATACGGGTCCGGTCTCGTGGGCCTCCTCTTTTTCTTCCTCATACCATCCAGCGCGTCCACATGGATGGTCCTGCTCCCCGTTGCGCTGATCTTCCCGCTTGCCATGGTCTCCCAGAGGGACCTCCGGCTTCCCAGGAAATACCTGTTTTTGCCCCCGTTGATCCTGGCCTCTACCCTTTTCCTTATGATATATGATTCAACGGGATCGATCCTCCATTCCGGATATGGTTTCGTCCTGGTGCTCTCCGCCGGTTCCATCATGATCGAGGTTCCCGGCCTGGTCCTGAAATGGAGGGAGAGGATAGAGGAGAGGTACTCCATCGTCCTTCTGATGCTCGTCGTTGGGATATTCGCGTTCTACGTGTACTATGCCTGGACCGAGGTGTACATGTCCGAGCTGATAGTGCCTTCGGCGATGATCGGCGGGTTGTTCCTCTGGATCCTGTTCAAACCCCATGAGGTCTCCATAACCAGGTCTGTCAGGAGGATGGGGGGAAAGCTCCCGGCCCTGAGAAGAACGATAAGAAGGACCATAATACCCGACAGGACCGCGCTGATCCTGTTCGTGTCGGCCCTCATCATATCCGTACCCGTATCCATAGGCGTGTTCGCCCAGGACAACTTCTTCCAGCAGGACCCCATGGACCAGAGGCCCACGATGCAGACCATCATGGAGGTGGCCGACTGGATCCAGGATAATTCGGGAAAGGATGACAACATTCTAGCGTGGCACCACTTCGCAGTACAGGCCCACAGAAGGACCATCATCGAACCATCCAATGCGCACAGGTTGAACCCCATCCCCGTGATAGAGGACATGGTATACAAGAACGTATCCGTGTTCGTACGGGATTACTATACGACGGTGGTACTGTGGACCGAGCAGCCGTTATTCCAGCAGTTCATCAACGATTATTACCATCTGGATACCGTGATCGATGGGAACGAGTGCTGGCTCAGGAACGAGGGCCAATCAAAAAATATGAATAGGGATGATATCATAACAATATTGTATAAGGAGAAATGATCATATGAACAGGTTCTGGGTCCTGGTGGCCATCGTTGGCTTCGTCCTTACGGCGGGATGCATCGAAGATGAGGAGAGGAATGAGGACGACACCGGGGAAGAGGGGGAACTTGTCCTTCACGTCCTGGGCGTCCCTCTGGACGAGGGGGAGGTCGGGACCATGTCGATCCCATTGATCGGGGTCAACTTCGTCGATACCGACGTGAAGCACCACTGGAACATGCCCTCCAATGTTACGGGAGTTATGGTCAACGTATCCTGGACGGGGGACCCCTGGGACGTGGAGTTCTCAATAGGCATCGGCGATTGTCCCCACTCCGGCACCGCCGTCAACTCGACGTCCGGGTCGAACGATCAGCTCTCCATTCAATACTGGGTCAGCGGTGAGGATACACTGGATGAGACGCAGTGGTTCTGTCACCTTGGACTGGAGAACCCCGCCTCCCACAGGGGGGAATCCATCGATTACCTCTTCGAGGTGTACCTGTTCACCTACGACGAGGACTGCGGGGACGCCTGCGCCGTCTGATCATTTTGAGAGCTTCTTCAGCAGCGCGTCGATCTTATCGCCTGGCGGCAGCTTTCCCTCGAATATCAGCTCTCCATCAACGATAAGTGCAGGCGTGAGCATCACCCCTTTTTCGGATATCTCGTTGATATCCTCCACCTTCACCACGTCAGCCCTGATATTGCTCTTTTTTATCGATCTGCTCACC
>JAUVCY010000098.1 GCA_030595585.1 Thermoplasmatota archaeon | reverse complement strand
GAATGATCAAGGACAGGGACCTGTTGACCGCCGTAGGGGTCATATTGATATTTGTGGGGCTCCTGGTCCTGTATCGGAAACCGATCAAAGCGGTTATCCCGCTCGTGCCGATAATACTGGTCATCGGGTGGTCCCTGGGGTTGATGTACTTACTTGGGATACCGCTTAACCCTCTTACCATCGGCCTGGGAGCCCTGATACTCGGCCTGGGAGCCGAATACACCATCCTCCTGATGGAGAGGTATTACGAGGAGAGGGCCCTCGGTGAGGACCCCTCAAAGGCCATCGAGATCGCTTCCAAGAAGATCGGCCTGGCCATATTCTCATCCGGGTTGACCACGATGGGGGGTTTTGCAGCTTTACTGTTGTCCTCATATCCTTTCATAAGAAACTTTGGAATGGTCATAGTGATCGATGTTGCACTCTGTCTTATAAGCACAATAGTGGTGCTCCCCCCCCTAATAGTGGCCATCGATAAGGCCGTCATCAGGTGGAAAAAGAGAAGAGATGAGAAATGATCGTACTCGATGGGTACACTTGAGAGGTGAAAGGCCGATCTCAAGCTTTAGGCAGGAATATCTTGAAGCTCGCTCCCTGCGAATGATCTCCCTTCATCCGGTCCTCGACCCAGGCCTCCCCGCCAAACCTCTCCACGATCCCCTTGACGATAGAGAGGCCCAGACAGTTGTCAGGGGCGATGGATTGAGTATGATAGAAACGATCGAAAATATTCCCCTTCATCTCGTCTGGGATACCTTCCCCCCTATCGTTGATGCTTATGGAGTAACCATCGATGTCATTTCGTGAACATCTCTTGACGAGTGCCTCCACCAGAACGGACTCTCTTGGATTGTGGACAATGGCATTCTTCAGCACATGGTAGAACATCTCGTCCACCAATTCATCCGATCTCACCATCAATGGGCTCCTTCCAAGCCTGGCCTTGATCTGGACCTTTTTATCAGGATGCTCCTTCTTCACCATCTCCGCCATCCGATGGAATGAGTCCTTGATATCTATGGACTCCAGGTCCTTGGGCCCTTTCTGGATCTTGGAGAACGTTCTGACCTTTCCCACAAGCTGCGAGGATTTCCGGATCGCATCCAGGCTGCTTGTCACGTAGGATCTGGACATGGGCGTAAGGTCAGGCCTTTCAAAAAGAAGCTCCAGAAAGCCGATCGACACGGTATTGATATTGGAGATATCATGTGACAGGATATCGAGATATAACTCTGTTTGGCCCTTGGATTCGTTGAGCGCCCACTCGGCCCTCACCCTCTTGGTGATATCTCTCCTTACCCCCTTGATACCCTTGATCCCTTCGTCCTCATCCATCCTTACGGCCGAAACCTCGTAAACCCTCTCCTTACCGCCGATCATCTTCCTCTCCATCAACGTGGTCTCACCCTTTTCCAACAGTTCGGGAAGCATAAGATCGAGTGTGCCCGGGTCAAAACCTTTCCTGATGAGCTGACCCGTCGTTACATCTTTTCCACACTGCTGAAGGAAACTTGAGTTCATCAATGTGAAACGACAGGACCTGAGAAAACCCGAGACGAGTTCATCTACTCTTTTATCCCTGCTCCTGGGGACCTTGACAACAGCCTCGAATATCCCCTCATCAACCCTCTCCAGTATCTCCTCGATCATCTTCTTCTCCTGGGCGATCTCCTTGTTGAGCAGGGAGTTTACTATTGAGAGGGAGATGTGGCCGCCCATGAATTCAAGAAGCTTGAGGTCAGACTCCGTGAAAAAATTGGGTTTCTCGCTTATCAGGGCGATAATGCCCACAACCTCCCCACCAGAGGTGACGGGTATCACCATTGCAGACCGATATTTCAGCATTGAAACAACCTGCTGGGTGGACCTCAGGTCCATTGAGGAATCCTTTACCAGCATCCCCTCCCCGGTCTCGGCGACCATTCCAGTGACGTGGGAGCCCAGATCTATGGAATGATAGCTCAGGGCGTATGATGGGTCCAGCCCGTAGGTAGCCCTGACGGTTATCAGATCGCTCTCCTTTTCCATGAAATATATTGCCCCGCCCGTTGCTCCGAACCCGTCCGTCAGGAACCGGATCATATTGGGAAGAAGTTCATCGGGCTGGGTATAGGTGGACACGACGTGAGCCAGGTTCGAACGAAGCCATAGCTCCTTTTTCAACTTGGATATCTCCTGCTGAAGCTTACGCTCGTTGTCCAACATTTTCCTACCCCGGATCCATCGTGTTATTGCCTGTCCAGCTTTCGTAATACGAATTCACTCCTACTTAATCCTTACTAGGTCACACCGGAAAGGGGATACTATCTGGAGTGGTACAATACTATTTTCAGGAGATACATTATAAAACAACCATAAAGCCTTAAAACACGGAGGATATATTCCCGGCCATGGACAACAAGATCTTGGAAAGGATGGGTCGGACAAAGATCATAATAATTTCGGCGGTCCTGTTCATACTACTCTCCGGAAGCCTCTTTTTCCTGCTCAGGGGCGAGGAGGAGGATAGAGGAGTGAAATATGATCCCACTGAGGAGCTTCCACAGGATTACGGGATAATAATGGAAGCCCCGTTCGATAACGACACCATGATGTTCAGTGCAATGCTTTCAAGCCTGGCGGTGGAGGAGGATGGAACCTACCATCCAATGTTCGTCCTTGAAGAGGATGGGGGGCTGGACGCACATCAAATGGACACCATTGAAAAGGCTGACCTGTTGAGTAGGGGCTACCTTCTCTTCCTGAACGATCCAGAGACAAAGCTCAAGGTAGAGGGGCAGGTCGATATCGCCGGAAAATATGACATGGGACCGGAATCGCTGGGCAGGTTCATGGGTTTCAACGGCATCATATCCGTCTCCACGTTCGAGGAGGCCCTCTGGGCTTCATCGATAGCGAAGAAAACGGACAAAGTGATGGTGAAAGGGGCCAATACCTACGGTAGCCAGGAGGAAGCATGGATGGACCTTCAGGCCCTCGGCGTGCCTTTCGAATACGTTGCCATCATTAACCCGCTTGACCTAAGCGCCGAAACCCTCAATCTCTGTGATGGATACGACACCTTTGACGATCAATTCCACATCCCGGCACTCTCGGCGATCGGCGGGGAACTTGCTGCTTACAGGGATGCTTATGTGCTCACACAATACACGGCTTCCCACGATGAGATCGGTTACATGGACACCGAATTGAACCAGAGGGCGATCGGATATTATCAGGAGCTCAAGAAGGTGACCGGTATGTACGGTCTACCGAAGAATATCGCCCTGGTCGGATCGGCCTCGGCAGTTCCACAGTTCCAGCTTCCCGATGAGACGAACGAGGATCCGGAGAACGTGGAGGGAGATCTTCTCGTCAGCTCAGATGTGGTCTACGGTTTCCTGGGAGAGGACCCCTATTACATGGACTGCGCGGTGGGAAGATTGGTCAACCTTAACCTGCAGGGTATGACCAACCTGATAGTCAGGACGTTCATGTTCGATCGCTTCGAACAGACCGTGTCCATAGATTACACGGCCGGGACCGAGGACGTGGACTGGAGACAGCACGGCACCTCATTTTCGGGTTACGAGATCACGTACGAGAGGGGGCAGGTCACTCCAGCTCGTTTCTGGTGCAGGGATGCTGCGGATGAGGGTATGACCTATGACTACATCGGGCCTTCCGGATTCGGAAGGGATATACTCATCGGGGACGGTGTGGAGCCCAGGGCTCCCGAGGACATGAATAACGCGATGGAAGCGTCAGGTTTCATCGCTTACAGAGGGCATGGTTCCGAATATGGTTCCCTTTACATGGTCCCATATGCGGTGAACAGGAACGAGAATGGTGTTCTGAGGGGAGAGGAGGTGGCACAGCTTCTTCTTCCACCCCAGGTGGGTTTCTGGGTTGCCTGCATGAATACGAAGATACACGGTGCAGGTTGGTGGAAGCCCGCTGAACCGATCGAGGTGGAGAGGACATTTGCATTGAACTACCTCTACGGAGGGGCCGTAATTGCGGGTGGGGCAACGGAGGTCAGCTTCTCCAATATCGCACAGGACGCCACCTCTGCCACCGAGGAATGGCTCCCCGGCATCATAAACAGCAACTGGGATGACGACAACTACGAGTGGGACCTGAATGACGCTTGGTTCGCCTTCTTCTGGGATGCACTGTTCAACAACGAGGACGAATACGGAACGGCAGGGGAAGCTCTCAGATGGGCGGAGAACCGATATATCCATAACCCGATAAGGGGAGAACCCGTGAGCCCACTCGTTCAAGATCACGACGACCCTGACTGGAAGGGGGGCCTTCTTGGTGCCCACTGGAAAGAGGTTTCGATGTTCACGATCTACGGAGATCCGGCATTCTCACCAGCCCAGAACAGGCCAGGTGAGAACTCCTACCGGCCCTGGACAAATGGGGCGGACGATACCGGAGAGCCTTAGGGGACAATAAAGCTGAGATAATCCTTTCCTTTCATTGTGAGGACCGGTATCCCCCGGGAAAGCAGTTTGGACCTTAACCTCTTATCAAAGGTCATCACGGCCCACTCCTTGTTTACCGCGAGATTGAAGATCGGGCCGTCGCCTGTGCCCTTTACCTCCACGTGATCGTAGTTATCTGCAAGCTTTCTTGCAGCCTTCGCCTTCCAATCACCAGCCTTGATCAATCTATCCAGCTCACGAATGACACATGTAGGGACCGCGGGATGATAGCCCATGGCCGCCCTCTTGAGCTCCTGATCCAGATTGAATGCGAACTGGAACGGAGATAGTAGTGCATTTGTATCAAGGATTATGGTCTTGTCCGGAAAGGACCTGGGGGGTTGCGCGCCTCTGGTACTATCGTGTGCACCATCGTCCAGTGTCAAAAAGGCCACCTTGTCATCAGATCATTATCCCATAACCGATAAGCCTGAACTTATTTCCCACCCTTCTGCTGATGGCGACCCTCTGGCCCTCCTCAGCACATACGATCATCCTAAGGTTCATCTCCGCTATATTCCCATGTGCGGATGTTACTATTCCCACTGTAGTGGCGGTGCCGATGTTCAACATGAGAACCTCATTGGTCCTTATGCTGTCGACCTTGATCTCATCCTTCAGACCCACCAGAAGGTCCATGAGGTGGGTCTCCACCTTCAGCTTCTCGATTATCGGGGGCAGGGTGCCCGGTTTACCAAGAACGGACCCTATCAAGGAGTCGGACTTGGTCAGATGGGGGTCCAGATCGGTTCCCAACGCGCTGAGCCCTCCTGGATGAAGGCTCTTCCGCGACTTGCCCCCGGATATAAGTGAGGTCACTTTTGTGATCAACGGCCTGAACGTAATGGTAGAAGAACCCTTCTCCTCCACCTTTATACCGGGCCTTATCTCCACCTCCTCCCCCACCGAAACCTTCCCTGTGAGGAGGCTTCCTCCCAGCACTCCACCTTTGAGCTCCTTGTAGATCGTCCCGGGTTTATTAACGTCAAATGACCTTGCGATGAACATCCTCAGGTCAGCCTCGACCAGATGTTTCTGTGTGGGGATCTCCTTATCTATGGTCTTGATTAGAACGTCCAGATTTGCGTTGAAATGCGCTGATACCGGTATGATCGGGGCGTTCTCTGCCACCGTCCCCTTCACGAACTCCCTGATATTCTTCTGGCTCTCCACCGCCTTCTCCCTCGTCACGAGATCTATCTTGGTCTGAACGATCACCACGTTCTTGACACCGATAAAATCCAGGGCCATCAGATGCTCCCTGGTCTGCGGTTGGGGGCACTTCTCGTTCGCAGCGATCAACAGGAGGGCCCCGTTCATTATTGCCCCACCCGAGAGCATGGTGGCCATAAGGGTCTCGTGGCCTGGAGCGTCGACAAATGATACGGCCCTGATGTACTCCGTCTTCCCACCGCAAACTGGGCATTTGGCCTTGGTGCAGTAACCCTTCGGATCGCCACATTTCAAACATCTGTAGAACTCGGAATCCGCATATCCGAGCTTGATGGTGATCCCCCTCTTGATCTCCTCCGAGTGTGTGTCCGTCCATACGCCAGAAAGAGCTTCGGTCAGCGTTGTCTTGCCATGGTCCACATGGCCGACCAGGCCTATGTTCACCTCGGGTTGGGATCTGACCTTCATTTGGCTTCCTCTTGTTTCAGCTGTTCTTCTATGGGCCTTGGGCCAAAGGAAGTTACCTTGATGTTCAATTGCACAATGTCGGCGGAAACCTTGTTCCCCCTCACATGTTTGCGCCTTCTCTGACCATCTGTCACCGGATGGAAACCAGTTCCTCCGGAGAGCATGATCCTTTTTCTCACCTGTCCAGGGAGGTCTCTCCTCATTGGAAATCCATCCTTGTCCGACCCACCCGTTATCATTAACTTGTAACCTGGCAGCGAAACGAAAAGACCATCGAACTCGTCACCTATTGACATTCCCAATAACCGGTTTGCATGCTGTCCCGTTACAACAGTGTTGTACGCCTTTCCATTCTTCGTGTCTGCAATCACAGCCTTAAACTCTACCATGCCATCACCTCGAGGGAAATGAACGATACCACCCTCACCCGTCAAGCGGGTTCAGCCGGTCACGTTCAGATATTCATGAGCTGTTCAGAGATCTGTTTCCTGATATCCTCGTCAAGAGGAACGGTCACGGAGTTCTTGTACCTCTTCGTGTCATCCGCCTGGAAATATCCGCGGGATATGGATATGAACTCGTTTGCTCCGCCGTTCTCCAGGATCGCCTTCTTTCTGGCGATCTCTATGAAGTTATTCCTCCCAAATGGGATGTTCTTGAAGTCCACCGTCTCAAAATCGACCATGTTAGGTCCTCCATTGAAGCGAACCGGACAAACAGGTTGCCCTATATAATCCTTATGTATAAGTGCTAGA
>JAUVCY010000218.1 GCA_030595585.1 Thermoplasmatota archaeon | reverse complement strand
CCCCTTCCGCTGTGGCTCATGGGTCTTTCACCATCTATCAACTGGCGACCAGTATCCAGAACAGAACGATAAGGATCGTTCCGATGATCGGCAGATAGGTCCAGAACTTCTTCCTGCTGAGCATTTTGTCCCAACGGACCTGGCACTCCTCTGAACAGGTCTCCTTCTCCGGGGATATGGAGACACCGCAGTTGTTACAGTGCTTATGTTTTGGAACCTTTGAGCTCAGCGTATGCGATGGGGGCATATCTTCTTCCACATGGTCGAGTGGGGGTTTGGTAATGGGTCTTTTTTTCTTCCCCCCTCTGTTCTTGGGTGCTTTTCTCTGTGTCATATAGATCACTCCGGCAAGATTCGGGTTCCGTCGAACGGTCTTTCATCGATGCAGTCTGCAAGAGATCCAAGGTCCCTTCCATCAAGTATCGCCGTTTTGATCCCGGCCCTGTGGATCACCTCTGCTGCCATGGGATCCATCACCGAATGGGAACCTGCTTTTTTCTCGGTGGAGGATACCAGGGATATCAGCTCCGAGGAGCTCATCTCGTCTATCTTTTTGGCGTTCTCATCAACATTGGGATCGGACGTATATGCTCCGTTTACGGCGGTGAGGTTGATGAACAGGTCGGCCTTCCACCTCTCGGCGATCATGGCGGATACCGCATCAGTGGTGTGGCCAGGGTGAGTTCCCCCTCCGATCACGAATCGGAACCTGGCAGCCCCTATCAGGGCCTCCTCGATGGACTGGAATGGAATGGGGTAGCAGGCATCTCCCAACATTGAGATGATGAGCCAGCTGTTCAACCTGGTGGCGGCGATGCCCATCCTGTCGAGTGTGGTCTCGTCACCTCCAAGGCCCCTTCCCAGGCGAATGTAATCCCTGGCGGTCCTGCCGCCACCGGTCACAATGATGAATTCAATGTCCTTTTTCATCCCCGTGAGCAGAACCCTGACATCATTAAGGTACTGCACGTCATCCTCATCCCTTTTTATTATCGATCCACCCAGGGATAATACTACCTTCCTCGTTATGGGACCACCTGCCGTATACTGAAAAGGGTAAGGAGAGGCCCTTTATATATGTCGTTGGTCTCAGAGAAGCTCGGATAGGTCATCCGAACTTCCCTGTTGTGGTGCGGCCGGTGGCGGTAGCTGGGCCGGCGGCTGGCCCTCGGGTGGCAGCGGTTCCGGTGCTGCAGCAGGAGGCGGGGTGGCCGCAGGAGGCTGCTCCGGCATCGTTGGGAGCGTTCCCGCCCCTCCGAAGATATCTCCAAGCTCATCATCTGGCGCTGAAGGAAGCGTCGGCTGGGTCGGTGCGGTCAGCGCCGCCGGCTGGGCGGTCGCCACCGCTGGGAGGTCCTGATAGAGGTTCTGATCCTCGTACAGGCTCTTTTCAAGCTCCTCCGCCTGTTTCCTCTTCTCCTCCTCTTCCTCGGCCCTCTTTCTGCTCCTGATGATATAGCCGAATAGAAGCAGGGCAATGAGGAGGAGCAGTGCCACTGCGATCACGATGATGATGATTATATTGAAGGTATCCTCGTACCATTTCGGTTCCTTCTTCTCCTTCTCTGACACGAATTTGTCCAGTGGATCATAATCCAACGAATCCACCACGCCGTCATCATCTGTGTCCAGGTCCTGTGGGTCGGTACCGTTCAAGAACTCGTCAAGATTGCTCCATCCGTCACCGTCCGCGTCTTTGGAAGCATCCTCTGGGTCATAGGGATCAAGGGTGAACTGGATCTCCCAGTCGTTCGGTAAGCCGTCGTTGTCCCAATCGTTCGAATCCACTTTTCCCGCCACGGTGATGTTCACGTACGCATCCAGGTAGTTACCCGCTTCGTCCATACACCTCAGGGTCACCTTGTAAGTGCCTGCTCTTTTGAAGTCCCAGTATACGGTCTGTCCTTCGGAATCCTCCTGGAAATCGTCCGCGGCATCGAAATCCCATATGAACCTGAGAGTGTCGTTGTATCTCGTATCAGGGTCCATATAGTTGCCAACGGAGAACTTGTGATTATAGAGAATGGGATATGATTCACCCTCTTTCGGAGAGTCGATCTCCAGAAGAATTGGTGGGTCATTGACATTGATGATTATGATCTCTATGGGGAGAACGTTCAGCACATCCGAGTTCATCTCGTCCATGATGATGATCTCCGTCCTCACAGCTGGATACCTCGGCTCATTCGTGGCGAAGTAGTAATATTTCCCCTCGGCCATGAAATGGAGGGTCGCCTTGAATGGATCGTCAGGATCTATATCAAGATAGGTCGCCTCATTCTGTGTGAGGTTGCAAAAGAAGGTTATTTTCGTCTGAAGATCGATCTCCCTGTCCAGATCGTTGGCTATGATGGAGAGGTTCAGCTCCCTGTGTTCATACACCGTGAAGACAACCCTCTCGGTCACATGCTTGGGTAGGTCTATCCTGGTTGTTCCGTTGGATATCGAAACGAAGAAGGGCTTGTCGATCACGTTGGAGACGTTGAACCAGAACGCCTGCGACACGTTGGCGTCGCCGTCATTGACCCAGGCGGTCATCATGTGGTCGCCCACGTTATCGTTGGTAGGTTTCCACGTGATCCTTCCCTCGGGTGTGCATGTCAGCCAGCTCATATCCATCTCATCTTCGTATTCAAGATAGTACGAGAGGTAGATGCCATCCGGGTCGTCGTCGTTTGGGTCCGAGGCGAGGATCTGGGTCCATCCGGGATCATCCTGCACGAGCATGAATTCGAAGTTATCCCCTGGGGATCCCTGGGGCCTGATGATCGGCAGGTCGTTCACCGATTCGATAAATACCTTGAAAACAACCTCCTCGGAATCCAGGGTCCCGTCAGATGCTCTCATCGTCACGACCTTGGGGTCGAATCCACCCTCGGTATGGTATCTGTTCTTCTTGGGTGTGATCAAAAGTGCCCATTTGGTGGGATCCATGGTCCCGTTGACAAGTTCGACGGTGAACATCTCGTTGGTATTCTCCGTGGTCCAGGAACCGAATGAGTTCTTGATCTGGATATCCAACGGGTCGTTATCAGCATCGTGGAACCAGTTGTAAACTCCCTCGAAATATGTGGGGATATCCTCCTTCAGGGTCAAGTTAATGGTCAGATCATCAGCAGCGACCGGTTTCCTGTTGTACTGGATCACATTGAGGAGGAAGTAGTCGTTCGACTCCCCTCCGGCCTTATCCCTCATCGTGAAGTTTATCCTGATATATCCCTCCGGCACGTTCTCGGGTATCTTCTTTGAGAACTCGTACCAGGCAAGGTTGCCATCGTCCGGGGAGTAGCCGTCCGGTTTCGGGAAGGTTACCGGATTAAGTCCAAGTGGTGTGAGATCGACGATCAGGTATGTCATATCGTATTGGTCGTCGAGGTCTTCCAGGGTGAAATTGAGGGTGACAATGTCCTTGAAGTTGTTCTTTACCGGGGATGGGTCCTGCCTGATGGTATGTTCCGTGGGGAGGTTGTTGGCAGGGTAAATGATAACCTTGGCGGTGACATTATCACCTGCCCAGGCGATATCGTCCAATCCATCCGGATCATTATCGAAGTTCCCAACGGCGAGTGCGTTTATCCTGGAATGCGGAAGTCCACCTGTGCCGTCAGGCTTGGACCTTATGATCTTCATGTTGACGAATTTGGAGGGGGTGTTCGGGTTGTAATTTCTCAGGGAGGTAAGCCCCCATGCCCCGATCTCACTATACGGATTATCTGTGGTAATATCCATTTTTTTAAGGCCCACCATATCATCGACGGATGTCACGGAGTTGTTGAAATTCCCGACTATCAGGTCCCTGAAGAAATAATTATTGTTCTCCGTGTATGCGAGGTTGCTCATGGCAGGGTCGAATCCCCTGCTTGGCCTACCGCGTATGAGGTAGATCGAGGCGTCCTTGTAAGTTTCCTCCTGAGCTGCGCCGACCGAAACGGCGATATCAATGTAATTCACGCCCGAGAAATGCCCGGTGGCTATTGCGAATGGAAGGTCCGGCCATATGCCGCCTTTTGATATGGAGCCGAGGGAATTGGGAGTGTCGTAAGTGGTACCTGAACCCGAATGCCAGATCATGTAGATCTCGGCGTTCTTGAAGCCCCCTCCGATCTGTCCGCCGAAGACGAAAGCGAT
>JAUVCY010000011.1 GCA_030595585.1 Thermoplasmatota archaeon | reverse complement strand
AGTTCGGACATGAGGATATCAAGATCATCATGGACCACATAAGGACCAGCCACGGCATTATGACCGCAGAGGAGATCGAAAACACCGATTTCTACAATATTCTGGGCCTGCAGAAAAAGGCCAACATGAAGCAGATCAGATCGGCGTACAGGGGATTGGCCGCAAAGCATCACCCCGATAAACTGATCAACTTCCCCGAGGAAGAGAGGAGGGGCTCCGAGGATAAGATGGTGAAGATCAACATGGCCAAGGCGGTATTGATGGACCAGGGTAGCAAGGGCGCCTACGATCACTTCCTGGAGACCAGGGAGATGATGAAAAAGCGGAGAAAATGATCAGATCATCCCCAGGCCTGAAATGACCGATGATATCCCCGCCAGGATCACTATGACAAGCGCAACCTTCCTGAAGAGGGTCCTGCTGAGTTTTCCGGAGAGGTAGATCCCCAGGAAGGAGCCGACGATCAGGACCGGGATCACCAGCAGGAAGGCTGTGATGATCTCCATATGGAACAGGCCCCCCGCGAAGAATACCGGCATCGTAAACAGGTTAAGGATCAGGAAATATACCACCAGATTGGCCCTGAACTCCTCCTTTCCCAGCTCCTGATTGGTGAAGAAAAGTATCACGGGAGGCCCGCTCATGGTGACGGCCCCGTTGAGAAGGCCGCTTACGAATCCCACGGGGAAAAGGGCGGACCTCTCCCTCTTGATCCGAAGCGAAAAACCAAGGATGAGCACTATGGAGAAGAGAATTATCATAGCTCCTACCGCTATCCGTATCACCCAGGATGGGAGCATAAGCAGTGACATCATGCCAAATGGTACGCCCACGATCCCGCCAAGGACCAGGGGCCATATGCGGCCAAGGCGGATGTGCCTTCTGGCATTGAGCGCCAGTATCAGATTGAGAACGGTCCCCGCAAGCAGCATCAGGGGAGCGACGCTTCTGGGTGACATGAGGCTGATCAATATGGGAACTGCCAACAGGGACTGCCCGAAACCGGTTATCCCCTGCAGTATGCATGCCAGAAGGAGCACCAGTGCGATCAGGATCAGAAGTCCCAGTTCCATCGCATGACAAACACAAAGGTGGTTGATAATACCGCTCATTCCCGGGTCCAGTACTGCGGGTGGTCGGTGAAGATCCCATTGATGCCCATGGACATCAGTACGTCAGCCTCCTCCCTATCGTTCACCGACCAGGTGAGAACATGGCACCCCATATCCACACTTCTCCTGACCAGAGAAGGGGTTGCCAGGTCTTTCCTTGGATGGACCGAATACGCTCCGATCTGGTGGGCAAAATCCAGGTACATATCCGGATGGTCCTCGAAGAGAACGCCGATCCTGATATCGTCCCTGATGGAGATGAGATCGCTGAGCTCCGTAGGTTTGAATGAGGATACAAGAAGGTCGTCGGGCCCATAACCCCTGCCCAGATATGACGATATGACCGAGCTGACGCCCCGAGCTGTGTCGTCCCCTTTGAGCTCGATGTTCACCAGCACCCTTCCCTCGATCAGGTCCAGCACCTCCGTCAGCAGGGGGATCCTCTCCCCTGACCCCGCATCCAGCTCCCTTAGCCGGTCCAGGGAGAGCTCGGATACCTCTCCGGACCCGTCGGTCGTCCTGTCCACCGTGTGGTCATGGATAACGACGAGCTCGCCCGTGGCACATCTATGGACGTCCAGCTCGATACCGTCCGCCCCCACGTCCACGGCCTTCCGGAAGGAGCGCAGGGTGTTCTCAGGCTCCGTTCCCGAGGCCCCCCTGTGTCCTATTATCAGGAACATCCCGCTTGGATGCCCCTCATTCGATATAACCATGAGGGGATGATATGGAAAAAACTAACAAGCCCCAGGGTCTTTGGCCATGGGATCACCATGAATGCGAATCCGTACGAAGAGCTATTGGAGTACTACAGGGAAACAAGCTATCTTGAGGGAGCCAACTCCATCCTTGGTTGGGATCAGGAGACATACATGCCCCCGGGAGGGGTACAGGACAGAGCTCTGCAGATGGCTACGATAGCCGCGATGATCCACAGGAGGACGGTGTCCAACGAGCTCACCTCACTGCTGAAAAGGGTCAAGGATGGCGGCCTGGACGGCAGGTCCGGGGCGGTATATCGGGAGATCAACAGGGGCCACCGCCTGGCGAGGGCCCTGCCCGAGGAGTACGTCAGGGAGCTGAAGAAGACCACGTCGATCGCCCAGCAGGCGTGGGCAAAGGCGAGATCGGATCACGACTTCGCATCGTTCAGCCCCCATCTTTCAAGGATAATCGAACTTAAAAAGAGGGAGGCCGAGTACATAGGATACGAGGACACCCCCTACGACGCCCTCTTAGACGGATTCGAACCCAACACCAGAACCTCATACGTGACCAGGATATTCCACGACCTCAGGGAGAAACTTGTACCCATCGTGAAGAAGATCACAACATCAGGTGTAGAGATCGAGGACTCGTTCCTGAGACGGGATTTCCCGATCCAAAAGCAGAGAGAGGTCCTAACAGACCTCGTAACCGACATGGGTTACGATCTCGAACACGGGAGGATGGACGTGGTCACCCATCCCTTCAGTACGGGAACGCCCAGGGATGTCAGGATCACCACCAGATTCGACGAGAAGAACATCAAACCCGCACTCTTCGCCTGCATTCACGAGGCGGGCCACGCGCTTTACGAACAGGGTTTCCTGGAGGAGCATTACAATACCCCACTTGGTGAACCGGTCTCTACAAGCATCCACGAATCCCAGTCAAGGTTCTGGGAGAACATCGTTGGAAGGAGCCTGCCCTACTGGAGGAGAAACCTACCGACGGTGAAAAGGGCCTTCGGGAACCTGGACGACGTCACGCCGGAGATGTTCCATAAGGCTGTGAACAAGGTCGAACCCTCCTATATACGGGTCGAGGCGGACGAGGTGACCTACAATCTACACGTGATGCTCCGATTCGAGATAGAGACGGAGATGATGGATGGAAAGATCGAAACGGACGAGATACCGCAGGTATGGAATGATAAGTTCGAGAAATATCTTGGGATCGAGCCCCCAAACGACGCTTTGGGGTGCCTGCAGGACATTCATTGGTCCTTCGGCTACATCGGATATTTTCCCACATATACGCTTGGAAACCTGTACAGTGCCCAGTTCACGGAGAGCATGATCTCCCAGATCGGGGAGCTGGACCACAAGGTGGAGAGCGGAGATCTATCCACTGTCCTTGGATGGCTCAGAAAGAACATCCACAACCACGGAAAATACTACACCGCGGACGAGCTGGTGGAGCGTATCACCGGGGGGCCGCTCTCCGAAAATGCGTTCATCTCCTACGTAAAGAGAAAATACACCGATATCTATGGGATCACGCTGTGATCGAGCGTTCCCTTTAGAATATGTCAGCCTTAAGCGAGGTCATACCGTCTGAGTGGTCATCCCATTATTATTACCTTGATCACGGTGTGCCAGGGGACAAGCACTGTGTTGAACTTAGTCCTCCTCTTGGATGGATTGAGCTTCACCGTGATGTAAGCTCCCATGTCATCGCCGGTTCCGTTGACGCTCTTTTTCTTTCCGTCGTCCAGATACAGGACCCTGATCTTTCCAAGGTTCGCCATGCATTCACCAGAAACAATACTGGTGGGAAGAATATATAATATTAACCATTCAAAACCGGAGAATTGTCATCGTTTATGCCATCAAGTGACCCAATTCGGGAGGATCGATGCTCAAGGGCCTCTCCTTTTTGAGCGGAATTAAGGGCCCCCTCTCCCCGGGAGGGGGGAAGAATGGGGTGATGGGCAGCTCCAAATGCAGGAGCAGGTCTGACAGCAGGGGGCGGTGGTTGTCCAACCCTCATCCCATCCCCGCTTCCCGGAGGGGGCCGCATTTTCCTCCTGAGCAGGAGGAGGAAGGCACCCCCGCATACGGCCAGGAGCAATAGAAGCAGTATCATGAACGTCATGACCATGGTGTCCGGGCCGCCCCCGGTGGCCTTTACATTCTCCGCATCTCCCATGACGTTGACGATCACCTCCATCCGATCCGAGGCGCCGTCATCGTCCGTCACCGTCAGGACGATCTTGTACGTGCCGGGCCCGGAATAATGGTGAGCTGTGGACATACCAGCACTTGAGGTCCCATCTCCGAGGTCCCAGTAATAGATCAACAGGTCCTGATCTGAAGGATTATCAACGGACCCGTTCGCATATAGCGTGACAACATCCCCGACCTGGAAGGTATAGTTGGCGAGGTACACCATGGCCGTCGGGGAAGGATTCTCCACGACCATTCTCTTCTCCACAGTAAAGGTATCATCGCCATCCGAGATCTTGAGCCGCACCCTGTAGTTGCCCCTCCTGGAATAGGTGTGATCGAACTCCACCCGATCGTTGATAACGGTCCCATCTCCCATCTCCCAGCTAACGGTCAGGCCAACAAGGTCCCCGGCCGTATCATCAATATCCACGGCCTTAAAATGGAGGATATCATCTTCATTCACATATGCGGACGAGACATCGATACCGCAGGAGGGGACCTGATTTGAAACGTAGATCGTCAGCTCATATGGATCCGTGGCGCCATCGTCATCGATCACCGTGATCACGATGTCGTGGTAACCGGAATTGGAATACGAGGCCTCAAGGGACGATCCAGCCACGATGATCCTGCCATCGCCGAGATCATAGGAATAGACGAGGGACCCCCTGTCGGATATTGTATCCGTCGCTGATACGTGAAGCGTAAAGTTCTCATCCTCAAATACCTGATCTGGCATTGATACTTCCTCGATCTCGGGAGGGACGTTCAGGACATCCACGATAACCGTGATCCCATCCGTGGCTCCGTCATCATCTCTTACGGTGCAGAGGGCATCGTACACGCCCTGTGTGGTGTAGATATGTGAGGCGTCCGGGGATCCATACCAGGTATTTGACGACCCATCCCCGAAATCCCACATGTAGAGTAGATCTTCCCTGTCCGAAGGGGTATCACCTCCCTTGACAATATGATCGAACTCGATCCTATCATCCTCATATGCCTCCACGAATGATGATCCAACATACGCCTCTTCCATCGTCGGTTCCACGTTCTCCACCAACACCACTCCTTTCAATTCCCCTACATCTCCATACGTATCCTTCACGTATGCAGTAACGTTGTAGACACCTCCTCTTGAGAAGGAGTGCCATACATACCTGTTCTTTGAGAAAGGAGTGGAGGGAGAACCATCACCCATATCCCAGCTTATTACCCAATTTCCGGGGTCGGACCGCGTATCAAAGAGGAAAACCTCGATGTTTACGGATTCATCCTCGGAGTACACCGTTCCGTTCCCGTCCCTGGGCCTGGCATAACCCCAGGGCGCAACGTTCTCCACGGAGACCTTTACACGCTTCTCGACCGATACGGTGCCATCGCTGCATCTGACGAGAACGGGATATACGTCAGGTTCCACGTAAGTGTGCAGGGGAATATCCGGGCCTATTCCGATATCCACGGACCCATCCTCCCATGATATCTCCCAGGAGATATTGGCAAGGTCCGACGGTGTATCCAGAAATACTTTATCACCCAACAGGAACTCCGAATCCATCACCACCTGGAGGTCCTCGATGTCGATCCGGGGGTCCAGGTTCTCCACCTGGACACGTATGGGATAGATATCCGCACAGGTACCGGATGATGTGACCAGCCTGCACCTGATGTGCTTCAAACCCTCCTCATGAAAGGTCACGTTGATGCTGCCGACATCGGTGGTTCGGTCCCAGATGTTATCGCCGTCCAGATCCCAGAGGTATTCCGTGATCTCCCCTTCACCGTCGACCACAATGGTGATGGGGGCATCCTCCAGGGGAGTATCATCCGATAACGCCCACCCCGAGACCTCAGGGGGTTGGTCAACAGGATGATCTACCACAATAAGCTGATCTAGGGATGGGCCATCCATCAACTGGATCACACCGTCAGGCCACCACACCTCCAGGCTGTCGATGGTGGTTACATCTCCCAGGCCGAAGTGGACCACGTCACCCTGCTGATGGGCGTGGCCGGTACCGGCCCTCACCTCCCGGATCATGATCCGATCCTCTCCATCGGATACATACCTGAGAACGACCCTCCCACCGATTCCGTTCAGGTTCTTTCCTACGCCATTTAACCTCACCGAAAGCCAGCTGTTCGATCCACTTCCCTGATTCTCGTAGAGCCTCATCCGATACCCGGTCCACGCGGAGCCATCCCACGTATCCGCACCTCCCGTGATGAGGTCCAGGTCGCCATCGTTGTCGTAATCAAGGAAAAGGTTTGCATACGTATCCGAGCCCTTGATGCCCAGTGCATCCGTCACATCCTCGAATTCAGTCCCATCAGGTCTTCCCTCCACCGTTGATCTCCCTCTATTATGGTACAGATGGGGGGTGGTATAGGGGAGGTTGTTGTAGACCTGGGGAATGTAAATGTCCTGCCAACCATCGTTATCATAATCTCCGATGGTAACGCCCGAAAATGTCTGGTCGCCACGGTAAACGCCCTGTCCTCCTATGGGCCAGATGGATATCCCCGATCCATGTCTGTAGTCGGTAAATGAATATCCAGGGGCCCCATCGTTGATGTATATCTTGGCATCATCGCAGACATATCCCCTGATATCATACCAGCTGCCGATATACCCCACATATTTATGAACGAAGTCCGAGGTGAAAATATCCAGGTTGCCGTCGTTGTTCAGATCGGCCCAGGCCGAGCCTATGGTATGGCCGTACATTGGCCCCCACCAGTATTGGCCATATACGCTGCCTGCTGTGGCATCGTAGTATAATTCCGTGTTGTAAAGGCCGGAACAGTTTCGAAGCACGCCCTCCTCGGTGAAGGTCCCATCCTGCTGGTTGACGAAAAGGTGGTTCTCCCGTATCCTGTAGTGGGATACGTAGAGGTCCTGCCAACCATCGTTGTTGAAATCTCCCCACGTGGAGCCCCTGCTGTAGAAATTCTCGGATGTGGGTCTCATGCCGACAGCTGCTGTTACATCCGAGAAATGCGAACCATCATTTCTCAGTAGAAAATCCTTAAAATATTGCGGATCGCCGTCGTTGTAATCCTCCCCACACTCCACGTACAGATCGAGGTCGCCGTCCCTGTCGTGATCCGCCCACGACGCCCCCATGGTTATCCTCAGGTTCTCCCAGGGCCCCAGAAGGGTTGATGACGCATCCTCCAGATAGTGATCGGGGGCGCCCCGATTCCTCCATATCCTATCGTTGGTCCCTTTGTTACAGCCCTGGAACAGGTCCAGATCACCATCTCCATCCATATCTGCCCAGACGCCGTTCCTGGCCCCTGATGTGGAGTTCCTGAAAACATCTACCCTCAGAACATAGTTATGGTCTGGAGGACCGCTGTTCACGTACAACCTGTACCCGTTTACAAGCAGGTCCACATGGCCGTCACCGTTCCAGTCCGATGCTGAAATGAAATTCGGCCTGCCTGTATCGTCGAACCTATCCTCCGCCACCTCTTGAAAACCGGAGAAGAACGGATCGCCATCGATGGGAGGCTCAAATATAACAAGAAACGATGCAGAGAGCAGAATGACGGCCAAAAGGACACGATATCTCACGCCAACCACCTACCATGCGAATGGTCACAGTGTAAAAATAATGTTCTAATCGTTGATATTGCCCTCGTAGCCGCAGTGGGGGCACATCAGCTCGATATCCTCGCCCCGGTCCAGCGACCTCTTGGATACCCTCATCCTGAAGGTCTCGGTACAAGTGGGGCACTCCAGTACCACCCCAACCTTCCTTACCGTGGGGGATGGCCTCCCTTTTGGCCTATCCTCCCTCCTCTCCCGGGAATGATGTGAGGCGGTCCAGGGTTTCGGCGGCTCGCCCGTACCGGCTCTTGAGGCCCCTTCCTCACAGGTCCGATCTGTTCTTGAGATTATGGGAACGAGGTCCACCTCCTCCACCTGAACCGTTCTGGATGCCCCGTTCCAGTACTGCTGTCTTTCCCTGCAGTCTATACCTGCCCTCTCCAGCTTCTTCTCCAACCTGCGTTTCCTGCTCTTTCCCATGAAGGTGATCGCTGCCAGAACTATTATAAGCACGAGGAAGATCGGCAGGATGATCCTCAGGTAGTCGGATATTGGCAACCCCTCGGTCCGTGAACCGTCCATTGGTTCAGATATGATGAACTTGACGGAATCCGTCGCGGATAGCCCCCTTCCATCCTCCACCGTCAGCTCGATCCTGAGCTCGCCCGTCCGGGGCGGGTCCCAGGCGATGGTAACTCCGGTCATCGTACTGCCGTCGGGCAGGGACCAGGAGTAGTTCAGGCTGTCCCCATCGGGGTCGTATGAATCTGCTCCCGTCAACGTTATGGTCTCCCCGATGGTCCTGAGGCTGCTTCCCTCCACGTCGATCACCGCAACGGGAGCCGAATTCTCCTCATCGGTGGGCTGGAAGTTGAAAGGGTCCACAGCCCTTCTCTCGTTACCCGAGGCGTCCACTGCCGTTACCACCAGCCAGTACGTGGTAAAGGGTTCCAGGCCCGTCAGTAGAAAAGTCGTCCGATCACGGCTGTCTATCACGGAATATGGAGATAGGCCCGCAACACTGGCAAAATATCCAGATTCAATATATATATTGTAGTGATCGAAATCCACGGCTGCTGAAGGGTACCAATCCACACTCACCTCCCCCTCATCCACCAATGATACCTGCAATCCCTCTATGGACGCTGGTGGGTCGGTATCCGGCCTATCTATCTCCTTTCCGATCACCATGATATCATCTATGAACCACCCCGCCCCCCTCCCATCCTCATCGCTTGAGCCGAGAAAACGTAACTTGACGTAATTTCCCAGATATTCTTCAAGGTCGAACCTGACCATGGTCCAATCCACGCTGCCCGAGAACGAATCGTCCTCTGCCCCTCCCAGCATGTTGATATCGTAACCTATCCCGGGTGTAATGACATCCCATGTGGTTCCCTGAAGGGCCAGTACCCTTCCACCACAGCTCCCCTCGGGGCCATTGAAGTCATAGGAATGGTACATAAACAGCTCTGCTGACCTCATCTCCTGAAGGTCGATCCAATCGCTTTCCAGAATGGATTCACCTCTCCCCTCAAATCCGGGTTCACCATTCCATCCCTCACTCCCACCCAGCCAGAAGACCGAATTCCCCGAGGGGGTCGGGGGGTCCCTGGAGATGTCATGCACGCCCCACCCCACCTCCCCAGTGTGGTTCGTGGACCATCCATACATGGAGTCCACATCCTCCAGGAACACCGTTCCCCTTGACCAGATCGACCCGCTTTCCTCATCCAGCAGGTCCCCGGCGACGACCAATGATACCTCAACCGTATAATTTCCCTCCAAAGAGGGGGTGAAGATCACCTCATGTACCTCTATCTCCTCTCCGTCCAGGGTTACTATCTCTTCAAGGATATTATCACCCAACGGGCCCATTATCGAGATGTTCAAAAAGGTATCATCCGGAAGGGTCAACCCCCGATCCAGGGTGATCACATCGAACCTGCACCTCTCTCCAAGAGGGGCGATATCGGGGAGGGCAAGGGGTTCCATGGATATGGATACCACAGGTTTCTGGATACCCTCAATGGAGAGAGAATCGAGGAAGAAGCCGTTGTCCTCAAAACCGTCGTTGTTATCCTTCAGGTGGAATCTTATATGCACCTCTTCATCCAGATGGTCAAAGAGGTCAAATTCCTCCTGAGCCCACTGGGAATTCGTATCGTTGTTGTAGGTTTCCACCACCGCCCAGATGCTCCCGTCACTGGATATCTCCAGAGTGCAGATATCTCCGATATGAGCGGTGCCTGTCTCGCCCTGGTCGTCTGTATCGTAATAGGTAAGATCGTACCAGCAGAGGAATGACAGGGATAGAGATCGAAGGTCAGAGCCATCCACCACAGGCAGTATAAGGTAGCAGTCCGACCCTGTTCGATAGGTGGAGTTCAGTGGAACACCCCAGCATCCGTCCCCCTCGGCAGGCCCAATTGGACCTGGGTTCGCGGGATCACCACCATTGGGTGAACCCCATTGCCAGTCATCAAACACCCCGGAATGGACCAATCCACCATCATCCACATCAAAATCGTAATCAAGCTGGAGATCCGGCTCTCCCATGGCCGGGAATATCACTGTTGAGGCGAATATCATGAAAAGGGCGGCTGCGATCGCCTTTCTGTACATCGCCATTCGAAAGCACCAACGTTGATCATTGTCATATCATAAAATGACCCGGTGATATTTATAACCTCTATCCCAACATTGACATATCGAATCTGATCTGAACCCTTCAATGTTGGGAGATAAAATTATCCACATCTCACGCTACCTGTCCCATAAGATATCCCTCCAGGGCCACAAGTCCTTGCGTTGCAGATGACTCCAGAAAAACATCCGTGATCGAATCGGTGTAGATGGTTGAAATGGGATTTATTTCCACCACCTTACCTCCATTTCTCTTGACGATCTCCGGTATCATCGCTGCGGGATATACTATTCCTGACGTTCCCACCACGATTATCCCCCTGGCCATCTCGGCATTTACTACTGCCCTGGCAAGTACCCTCTCTGGAAGGGGCTCTCCGAAGAAAACTATGTCGGGCCTCTTCCACCCCCCGCATCCGCATCTCGGGGAAAATGCGCTCAGGTCGCGCAGTTCCTCCCTCCTCCCACATCCTGTACATGTGATGGACCGGGCATTTCCGTGCAGTTCAAGAACATCCCTGGACCCCCCGGCCTGATGCAGCCCATCGATATTCTGCGTTATCACAGGTCCGATGATCCCCCTCTCCTCCAATCGCGAGAGGGACAGGTGAGCCTCATTGGGACCTGCGGATAGAGAACCCTCGATGATCTCAATGAGCATCTCCCAGGACCTCCCGGGATCCTTATGAAATGTGTCGATATGGCCGTACTCATCCGGATCGTACTTTTCCCAGAGGCCCCCTGGCCCGCGAAAGGGAGGAATCCCTGATTCCACGGAGATGCCCGCCCCGGTCAGGGCAATTATCGGCGATATACCTGACAACAGCTCTGCCGCATCGGCGGCACCCTTCATGAGATCCATTGTGGATCCTCCACGGCATCAGCACTCATAGGGCTCATCATCATATCAGCTAACCCTCTTATCATCATATGCCAGATACCGATCGCCCTTAAACATTACAAATCTATCTACTGATATATCATTCCAGCTTGACCGCAGTCCCATAGTATATGATCTCGGCCGCGCCGGCAACCACGCTGGCCGTGGCCATTCTGATGTTGACTATCCCATCCGCACCCAGCTTGTCTGCCTCCAGTACCATTCTCTCGAAGGCCTCCTTTCTGGTATCGTACATCATCTCGGTGTAGTTGGATATCTCCCCACCCTCAATGCTTTTTACGAAAGCGGTCAACTTGTTTTCCAGGTCCTTGGTCCTTATCGTCGCACCCTGGACAATTCCCATGTGTTCAACGATCCTCCTACCCGCGATCGTTTCGGTATTTACGAATATCAACGTCACCAACTCCCTCATGTCCTACCAATTACATCGAATGAAACCGATTTAAACCCATCGGCCACTGCTTTCACGGTGGTTTTATTGGAAGATGGTTGGATTTAAATACTCCCCGGATGATTGACTTGTAGCGGGGTTGTAGTATGGATCGGGAAGAATACATCTATTATAGCTTCATGAAAAAGGCAACCGAGGACGGTTACATATCCCTTGATGAGAGTGGCCTCATCCTGATACTTGAGGATAGGCTGGGGTTGTCGGATGACAGCATGGACGATGTGATGGCTTTGGTGGAGGAGGGGGGAGAGCCGAACATTACTGCAGACGAACTGGACGCGATCAAGAACGACAGGACCAACCACATCTACGAGGTGGAGACGTACAAAGAGGTCCTCAAGGAGGCCGTTATCGATGAGAACATCAAAAAGGATGAGTTCGACCTTCTTGAAACACTCAGAAAGATAAGCTCCGTGGAACAGGAGGAGCGTATGAAGGTGTACGAGCAGGTGAAGGAGGAGATCAGGGGCGGCATGGAACAGGACCTCAAACCCAATCTCAGGAACAGGATCAGGACCTTCATGGGCATGGAGAAATGAGGGAAAGGTTCACCTACCACGACATCATGATCCCACCTGTGCCCCATGACATCAGCGAGCTGCAAGACCTGTACGAGCCGGTAAGAGGGAGTATCGAGGAGAGCCTGTCCAGGTTCAGGAGCATCTGGCGGACCCGTGATCAGGAGGGGATGCTCAAAGAGCTCCATTTCTGCCTGTTAACACCCCAATCCAGGGCAACACTGTGTTGGGATCGGGTCATAAGATTATGTGACGACGACCTGCTGCTATCGGGATCCAGAGAGGAGGTCCTTGCCAGGATATCGGATGTCCGTTTCAAGAACAACAAGGCCGGATACATCCTTCTGGCGCGGGAACAGTTCATCGATGGGAAAAGGATCCAACTCGCAGAGAGGCTGGAGATGTTCGACGACGGCCTCTCGGCAAGGGAGTGGCTTGTCGAGAACGTAAAAGGACTCGGCTACAAGGAGGCCAGCCATTTCCTTCGGAACATCGGACTTGGAGAGGAGATCGCCATATTGGACCGCCACATACTGAGAAACCTGGTAAATTACGGCTATATTGACTCCGTTCCCGGCTCAATAAGTAAAAAGGTGTATCTTGATATCGAGGAGAGAATGAGGGACCTTGCCAGCGACCTCTCGGTGCCTCTATCCCATCTTGACCTTCTGCTATGGTACAAGGAGGCGGGCCATATATTCAAATGAGAATGAAGCGTGAACCACATGATCGACATCGAAGAGAGATACAAGAGGTTGACAGACAGGATCATATCGACGATCGATGGGGAAGGAGATAGGGACGGGAAGCTCCGGAGCATATGCGAGATCCTCTCGAAAGGGATAGACCATTATCACTGGGTGGGCTTCTACCTCGTGGACCATGAGAAGGAAAAGGAGCTGGTTCTGGGGCCCTATGTGGGTGAGCCCACCGACCACGTGCGGATACCTTTCGGAAAGGGAATATGTGGACAGGCCGCACAGAGCGAAAAGACGTTCGTGATACAGGATGTTACCACGCAGGACAACTACCTATCCTGCAGCGTCAACGTACGATCGGAGATCGTTGTACCGATATTCAAGGGCGGCGAGATCGCAGGCGAGCTGGATATAGATTCACACGTCAGGGGGCCGTTCTCGAAAGAGGAGAGCACATGGTTGGAGGAGATATGCTCGCTTATCTCCAGGATCATGTAGCCTAACTTTGACATATAATTACAAACGAGTCCCAAAGTGAGGCTTCTCCCAACATTGACAGGCTCAGATCATATTTGATCTGTCAAAGTTGGGATCCAGATCAGCTGTACTCCTGAAAATCTATTCCCCATGCCTCACACACCTGGCGGAGCATCTTCACCTCCTGTGGGTGGAACACATCATCGATCAGTGCTATGGCATAGAGGTCGTTCACCAGCTCCTCCTTCTCCTCGAACGTAAGCTGTTTTGAGAGGTCCTCGATCACCCCGGGAAGGTGGTCCCATCCCTCGTTTATGAATGTGATCAGTGCCTGATCGAGCCCCTTCTTCCAGAGCGTTTGGCTGATATTGAAATCAGAGGCAAGTTTTTCAGCTATGTTCACCTCCTCCTTCAATATCATCGAATCGGCTGCGCTCATAGCAATAAATAGGTAGGATACGGCCTCGGTAATCGACTCATCATCTCTTACCATGTTCCTATCATCTACATTCCGATTATAAATAATCTATGACCACACTGCCGTGATAGGGACCCTGGAACCTGCAAAAACGGTGGACCCATCATATATCACCCTCACGGCCTTCACATCAACGCCCGATCTAACGGCATCGCGGAATGCACTTGAGAAATCTGGATCCATGGTGTGGTTCGGCATGAACTCTTCAGGTCTGGGCCCCAGGACCAGGATCATCAACGAGGCCAGATATCCCTTATCATGAAGTGATATCAGCTCCCTAAGGTGCCTGCTTCCCCTCACGGTGGGCGCATCCGGAAAGAGGGCCGTTGATCCAACTGTCAGGGAACACCCCTTCACCTCCAATACCATCTGCCTCTTCCCATCGCTCAACAGATAATCCAATCTGCTGCTTCCGAACTTGACCTCGGCCCTCTCTATCCGGAATTGTGGAAATGGGGTAAGTCCCGGATCCTCGAGGATCCTCCTGGAGATCTGGGGGTGATAGCCGGAATGGACCAATATCCAGTTATCACCTATCCTACCGGCTATCATGTCCCACCGGGTCCTCCTGCCTGGTTTCTCCACACTTCTGATCAGAACCTCGTTCCCGGGATAGAGGATCTCCTTCAACCTGCCCGGATCGTGTACGTGGACCTCCTCCTCCACCCCATTTACATCGACAACTGCAAGAAACCGATTATCTCGAGATACCAGAACCCCGGAGGCGTCCACCGGCAGATCGAATAACCTCGTGACATTCTCATTGACAGGGGCCTTCACCGACCTCACTCCAGTTTCGTATATCGATCCCTCACACTAATCCTTTGTCCCTGCCTTGGAAGGTAGGCAGACCTTGCCGATCATCTCTTTGCGGCCTCCCCTGAACAGGACCCTGTAAATGACCTCACCTTCTTCGAATGTCAGATCTATCTCCTCAAGCCAGGACCTGTAGTAACTAACCCTGACACCTTCGGGTGTAAGGAAACGTCC
>JAUVCY010000327.1 GCA_030595585.1 Thermoplasmatota archaeon | reverse complement strand
ATCGGAAGATAGATCGAAAGGCCAGTAGCAGCCGGGTTCTCCCCTGGGTGGTGGTACCCATCTATCCTCATCGAGTTGTAGTGGTTCAGGGAAATATTGGCGAGATCTGTGATCCCCGGCGTCAGGTCAGCGTAGATGATCTCGGCCAGGAGGTCCCCAACGTCGCTGTAACTTGAGTCCCTCATCCTCTCCGCCCTGTTGAAGGCGGCGCGGAGCAGGTGGGGCCTTACGACCTCCAGATAATACGTCCACTCGAAGATCTCCCTAGACAGGTTATCCCACGACGGTATAAGGTGCTCCGTCATGATCGTCAGGTCAGCGGAGATTATGGTCGAATATGTCTCGGTGGGGCTGTAGGTCTCCTTGAACATCCTGACCAGCTCCCTGGTCAGGTCCTCGGGTCCCAGGGGGTCCACACCGCCCATCCTCTCCACAAAGGTGTAATTGTATCCGTACCAGGGCTGTTCGTCCTCCGAGCCGATACCTATACGGGCCCACCTCGCAACCTGCTCGAACACCTCTATCGTCCCCATGGAACAGGTGTCAAAGGAGATTATATCAAGATCGATATCCTCACCAAGGGAAGTGGAAGCCTCCTCGAATGCCCGTCTGAGGCCATCCAGCCTCATGGATCCCCCCGTATCGTATGCAAACCCCCTTTGTATATGGGATGGACCGCCCAGCTCGGTCCTGTACCATCCGGAGCCGTGATCCCAGATGGTCAACATCACGTTGTCGGCACTATACGTGGAGAGAGAGTAGTTCAGAAAATCCCTGAGAACACGCCAGTCGGACATGTCAAGTTCATCACCCCAGGTGGGGTCGATATCGGACAGGGGAATATCCTCCGACCCTATGCCCGGGACAGGATGGTGCTTGATCCTGTACAAATGAGTGTTGTGGTCATCCTTCATGTCGGAGAGGACGATAACCTCAAGATCGGTGGTGGGGTGGCTGGTCTCCAGCTCTTCGAGGTCCATCCACGCCGCGTTCCCGTAGCTCCCATTGACTCCAAGGGTGTTGTCACCTGCCATGTAGATGAGAAACAGCCACGTTCCAACATCCCTGGTCGCATCGGCCATTTCCGTTTCCGTGGATGAGGACGATAAGGCCGGAGCCAATGTCATCAGCAGCAGTGTCAAAACAGCAAATGTTGGGACGTATCTGACCTTCACGACCTCAGAACTGGGGTCGGGGTTTATATTATTGATGGTTGAACGTGCATACTTGTGTAACGTAACTTTCAGTGTAGCTTGGGGATATCGCGCCTATCACGTAGGGGGATCACCTCTAATTTGACCTGACCGTGATCTTCAGGGGAGCTATGCCGTCGATCCCCGCCTCCACCACGTCGCCGTCCACGAGCGGCCCCACCCCTGCGGGGGTCCCGGTCATGATGATATCATCCTCCTCCAGGGTCATGACCCTCGATATCTCGGAGATTATCCGCCCCACCGGGAACAACAGCAGGTCCGTGTTTCCATCCTGGCGGATCTCACCGTTCACCTTGAGCCATATCCTCCTGCCCCCCGGGTCCATCGCACCCGATGGTACCGCTTCAGGGCCGATCGGGGCGAAGGTGTCGTACCCTTTGGCCTCGGCCCAGGGAAGGCCCTTCTCCCTCGCCTCGTTCTGTATGTCCCTTGAGGTCAGGTCAAGCATCACCGTGTACGCTTTGACGTGGTCAAGGGAGTCCTCTTCCCTTATGTGTCGGCCCCTCTTTCCTATCACAATGGCAAGTTCCACCTCGTGATGGAGGTTCTCCACCCCTCCGGGTATCCTTACAACACCTCCGTTCTCCAGCAGGGACGAGGGAGGCTTGAGGAAGAATCTGGGCCTCTTCGGTATTTCATTCGAGAGCTCCCTTGCGTGCGCCGCATAGGTTCTGAGCAGGCATATGATCTTGGAGGGTCTCAGGTCATGATCACTGCCCTCGAACGTCAATCTCACCATAAATGAACACCGGACATGTTATCATTATTTGAATATTAAACATATGGCCTGGCACAGATATGGCCCGGGGAAAACTACATCTAAATCCCTCAGGATACCGCAACATGCGCATCTGTTTCCTTGGCACGGGAGGAAGTTGGCCGTCGAAGAGGAGGAACGTATCCTCTATCGCCGTGAGCTCCGGGTCCACCACCGTTCTACTGGATTGCGGAGAGGGCACACAGAGGCAGCTCCTCGGATCTCCCGTCTCCCCGATGAAGATCAGGGCGATCCTGGTCTCTCACCTTCACGGCGACCATTTCCTGGGCATTCCTGGACTGGTTCAGACGATGTCACTCAACGATAGAGATGCGCCCATGGACATTTACGGCCCTGCTGGCACCCTGAAAGCCCTTGAGAAGGGGCTTACCATGTGCCCTTTTTCCCCCAATTTCAAGATATCGGGGCACGAGCTGGAGCCCGGAGACACTTTCTGCATCGACCATCTAACTATCTGCTGTGGACGGGCCGCCCATGGGAGCCTCCCCTCGCTGTCGTACAGGATCAACGAGCCCGACAGGCCGGGCAGGTTCAACCGGGAAAAGGCCCTTGAGCTCGGCATCCCCGAAGGCCCGAAATGGGGAATGCTCCAGAGGGGGGAAGATATCACG
>JAUVCY010000160.1 GCA_030595585.1 Thermoplasmatota archaeon | reverse complement strand
ATACTGATCGATCTTACGGGAACAGCGGCGGTGATGTATCCACTGAAGCTCCTATTCATAATCCCCGCCTTGTATCTCATGGACGTCGTAATGAAGGGGGAGGCCCGACGGGATATCCACATGATGGCCCTTGTGAAGCTTACGATATTGATCCTGGGCTTTGCACCCGGAAGTAGGGATCTGCTCAGGCTGATGCTGGGCGTTTAAAAAGATCATAACAATTTGACATAGGTTATATTTTCATACCAATGAGATAGGGCGCAGACCCCACATCCGCGCCCTGTGTGGGACAACCACTGCCAATAATGGCTATGAGATATGGCGGTCGTCCCACTGGATGGATTTAGCCAATTGAATATCCATATCCATGGTATTAATACTATTTTGCTCATGTGTAATATGGCCAGGTTCGTTCAGGCTGTGGACCTCCTGTTCAGGGTCTCAAGGAGGGTGGTCCCATATTTGTCCACCCTGGACCTTCCCATTCCCGGGATCTCCATCAGATCATCGGCATCTGTGATGTCAAGGTTAACGATCCTGACCAGACTTCTGTTCGTCGCCACACAGTAAGGGGGTACCCCTTCCTCCCGTGCGATCCTGTTCCTCTCATCCCTGAGAAGGTCGAAAAGGACCATGTCAGAGGGGTACTCCACCTGTTTTGAGGGGAGGGGCCAGGGGATGCGAGCATCTATCTGTTTCCTGGACCTTATCGCCTTCTCTCCCGATCGGGTGAGCTTCAATCGAGGGAAATCTGGCTCGATCACCTTCAACATGTCCATCCTGATCAATGATTCCAGAAAATCCATGATCTCATCCAGGGAGAGAAGATACAACCTCCCGAAGGATTCGCAGACCTCCGGGTCCATTGAAAAGAGGGCTCCCCTGTCCCTCCCCTTCAGTATCTTGGAGAGTTTCCCCTTCCCGATGCCTTTTTCAAAATGCTGGCACAATACGAGGATGATCCTCGATACCGTGTCCTCAAAGTCCTTTTCGATGACGTAATCCAGAAGATCCTCGTCACCTATTACGTTGGTTTCCATTTCAATTCCTCCGTTCATTTCATGTATATGCCGTCCCGAACGGTGCTGGACAGCATTCAAACACAACCCAACGGCAGTTATATAAATTTGAACTCAAGGTGGGTAAATCAAAATAAGGGCAATGGTGGAACACACCTAGGGTGTGTCCTTTCTGAAACTATTTCGGGATATGATCAGGTCCTCTATCTTCCATATGGCGATCAGGGTGATGAAGAGCCCGATCATTATCACGGCCCCCCATATGATATGAGCGTAGCTTACCACTGTCATGATAAGTCCTGCAATGACCACACCCACGAAGATGCAGAGGAATGACCTGAATCTGTTGAGCTTGAGCAGATAGGCCACCAGCGTCCCGGTCCAGGCCCCTGTAACAGGGAAAGGAACGGCAACGAAGAGGATGAGGCCGATATCCCCCCACACCTGCAGTTTTCTCTCACCCTTGGCCCTGGTCCTCTTGAACAACCAGACGAAGAGACGATCGAACGTGGACCATCTCCTGAGGAACTTCTCAACGTATCGAAAGAAGATCATTATAAATGGGATCGGGATCAAATTGCCCAGTATCGATAGTATGATCGCCTTGTGCCAGGGGAAATCAAAAATATTTATGGCAGCAGGAAGCGCCCCCCTCAGCTCGATGAACGGAAGCATCGATATCCCGATCACCGTGATCACCTTGCCCCACATGGGCAGGCCCACCAGCGATTCCAGGAGTCCATCGGCAATGGATGACATTTCTCACCCCTCGAAGAGCCTTTCTGTCATCCAGTTCGAGTCGAAAGGTATCAGGTCCTCGTACCCCTGTCCGGTTCCCACGAAAAGGATAGGTTTTCCGATGGTATAGGCGATCGACAATGCGGCTCCACCCTTTGCATCGGTGTCTATTTTGGTCAGAATGACCCCATCTATCCCCACGGTCTCATCGAATTTTTGAGCCTGGATGACCGCGTCATTCCCCGCAAGCGAATCTCCGACAAAGACTATCATATCGGGTTTGGCAACCCTTTTGATCTTTTTCATCTCATCCATGAGGTTGATATTGGTCTGCATCCTCCCGGCGGTGTCCAGAAGGATCACATCCTTCTTCCGCGCACGGGCATGTTCCAACGCATCGTATGCAACTGCCGCCGGGTCGGAGTTCGCCTTGTGTTTGATCACCTTCAATCCAAGGTTCTCCCCGTGTTTGGATAGCTGTTCTATCGCACCTGCCCTGAAGGTGTCCCCGGCCACAAGAACACAGGATATCCCCGCCTTCTTCAGCCTGTGTCCGATCCTCCCGATCACCGTGGTCTTTCCGGTCCCGTTGACGCCAACGAACATCACCACCACGGGTTTTTTCTGCTTTTTGATGAACTCGTCAAAATCGACACGCTCGACGCTCAGGACCCTGTTTATGGATCTCCTCAGGGCCTGCTCTATCAGGTCGTCGATATCGGTCTTTCTTCCCACTTTTATTCCCGTCAACTCCTCTATCATGAAGCTCTTGATCCTCTCCACGACAGGTTGAGCAACATCGGATTCCAGCAGGGCCAATTCCAGCTCGAACAGTGAATTGTCCAGATCCTTCTCGGTGATCTTCTTGGAGAAGATGCCGCCCTTCTCATCGATGAGGGAACCCTGGACCTTTAGAATTCCATCACCCTTGAGCCCCGATTCCGTCACGGCGGATTCCAGGGTGATCCCCTTTTCTCCCTCCCTGTTCACCTTGGGCCCCTGGTCCTCTCTCTCCTTTTTCCTCTCTTTTCTTGCGAAGACCTTCTTGAGGAACTTGCTCTCCTTCTTCGGCCTCCCTGCGCCCTTATGATCTACGTCAGGTGATGTACTCCCCGGCCGATCCTTTCCCCCGTCCCCTTTTTCACTCTCCTTTTTATTGATATCTTCCTTCGCTTTCTTCTTGAAGTGGGAGAGTTTTTCCTTCAGGGACTTGAACATGACTTCCATCTCCCTAGAATGTCTGATCTGGTCCCTGGCCGGTTCTGAGCTGTTCCTGGTACATGCGCTGGGTCCGTTCGGTCAGGTCTCGATATCGGTCCGAGAGCTCCGAGAGGCTTTTTTCCAGATTTGAGATGGCACCCCTGATATTCTCCAATCTACCGTTGATCTGGGCGATCCCATCACTGGTCTCAACCTCCATGTATGTCCCTGCACCCTGGTCTGCAATACATCTTGCACCATTTTTCAACTGGGCCTTGAGAAAGACCATCCCACCGATCGGGATCATCATCTCTCTTTCAGAGCCCTTTTCCAGCTCCCTGAGGACCTGCAGGGCGCCATCGTAGTCCAGAACAACACCTTGAAGGTGCATGATCTGTCCCCTGATGCTTTCCATCTGGGATTTCATGAACTCAAGGGAAGCCATCTCCATCTCGATGTCCCGTTTATTGATATCTTTCTCGGCCACGTATACCACCCAATGATCTTCTCGATCCTCCACGCCAGAAATGGTAATATTACCGCCCTGGTGGAGGTTTTGGGATGATAAAGGTAGCTTCTAATTAAACTGTTCGTTCTCGATAAATGTATTGAAATCGTATGGTCGGGTCAAGGTAGTAAGCCTCCTTTTGTTAGCCCCGGTTCGTTGCCTTGCCGGGGTTGGCGATATTTACCTAAGCGCTCTACCTTCCGATCCCGGGACGGGTCAATTCGGACATTTGAGCTTGCTCCATGGGAGGTTGGCCGTTTCATCCTATCCACGCCGAAGTCAGGGTCAAACCCATCATACAAATGACGTGGCGGTGTCGTTTCTGCTCCATTGCCTGCGCTCTCACACATCCAGATATCTGGATCCCATTGTCCCGAGGAGGGAGGACTTTCCTCAGCGGTGACCGCCGTCGATCGCCCACCTTCTCCCGACCATGGGACCCACAGGTAATGGTCATAGATAACCGTATCGGGTGGTGTTCAACATCCTCTGTTCACCACCTGGATCGGGTCATCAACGTGCAGTAACGGATCATCACCCACCAAAAGAGCCGTTCTCATCTGACCATCTCCCTCAGTTGTAATCTGAATCCCCCCCCATCCAGTTCATCGTCACCTGGTGGGGAATACCATAACGTACCGCCGAACATATCTGCTATGGAGCGACACAGGATAAGCTGAACATTACCGGGGTTATCGTCCGCTTTTCTTTTCAGGAAGAGCCCTTCGCGCTCCTCCGTTGAGAATTGCCTGAACTCTCCGGAGATGAGAAGGTCAATATATCCCTCTTTGTGGGTGGTCTTTCGTATCACGATCCTTGGGTCCCTCTCCGTTCTTCTCGTAACGATAAGGTCCATGACGTGGAGGAACAGATCTCCAAGCATCGCGTTTCCCCTGACGTTGATGCCCCCTTTGACGTTCTCCCTCTCCACCTCGATCCGCACATCGTTATGAAGGGATCCGAGCGTGATCGTCGCCTCATTGATCGCCCTCGCCAGGTCGAAATAACCGACATCATCCATTGTCAAGGCTCTCCTTTCCGCAGTATCCATGAGGTTCATTGCCCTTCTGACCTTTTTTCTCATGTCCTGCATTCGGGTGGTTTCAAAGGATATATCGTTCAGCTTACCCTGGAGGGCATCAATGTCCTCCAGCATCTCATACCACAGGGGCCTCATGTAACGCCTCATCAGGTCAAGATAGAACCCGGCCCCGGGTGTCCCCTCCTTCCCGGTAATGGTGGTGTCCCTCTTTCCGAGTTCCACGGCCTTCAATGCGGACCTCACCCTTTTTCCCAGATCTCTCGAATGTACGGAGCTCTTGATGATGTAGTCGATCGCGCCCATTTTAAGCGTCCTCACCGCGAGCTCCTCGGAGCCTACGCCCGTGTAGATGATCACCGGAATATCTACAGGCAGGCCGTTCACCTCGTCCATGATCTCGAATCCATCGAGCCTGTGTACGTTGAAATCGCAGATGATCAGGTCCGGCTGTATCTTGTCAAGGTGCTTGAAGAAATCCTCCCTGGTGGAGGCCTCGTAGAATATGAGGTCCGGGAGCTCCCGGAGGACCTCCTTTTTTACGACGGCCCTGTCGGCCTCATTATCATCAACGATGAGGATAGCTTTCATTGTATCCACCAGACCTGTTCGATCTAATATATGGATCGATGTGGAGGGATATACCGTTTCCGTACTATTTTACCCTGATACTATTTCTCCTCTACCGTCC
>JAUVCY010000047.1 GCA_030595585.1 Thermoplasmatota archaeon | reverse complement strand
GGACGGTGGAACCACGGGAGGTGGTTGGACCTCCGAGAGATGGCATCTCCCTCGTCTATTCGGGGGACACCGCACCATGTGATGAGGTGGAGGAGTTGGCACGCGGCGCCACCGTTCTCATCCACGAGGCTACCTTTGCGGACAGCCACCAGGAGGTTGCAGCGGGTTTCGGACATTCAACGGCGAGAGGGGCTGCAGCACTTGCGAAGAGGGCGAAGGTCTCCCGGCTCTTCCTGGTCCACATCTCGCCCAGATATCAGAAGGAGGAGGAGCTGAAACCCCTGATCGATCAGGCGACAGAGGTGTTCGAAGGGGCCATGGTTCCGGAAGATGGGGATGTCATCGAGGTCACCCATTGAAGGTGAACGATCTCGGGCTCATCAGGTACAGGGGGAGAAGTATCTCGAATCTCCCCAGGAACATGATGGAAAGAAGCATTGCCTTCATCATGGGGTTCAAAGACGCTATGCCCTCTATTCCAGCGAATCTGCCAAATGCGATGCCTGAATTGGTCAATGAGGTCACACAGAGCGAAATAGTGGGGAATATCTCCCCCTCGAACATCAGTGAGATCAGTGTGGTCAATGCGAGGATCATGACCATGTAGAAGAAATAGACGTTGGCGGATTCAAGGGCCCTGGTGGAAACGGCCTTCTCACCTCGGCTTAACGGCGTTACCGCCCTCGGATGAGCGCTCTTTTTCATGTCCGCGATGAAGCCGGTTACCAACAGGTGTACCCTGCGTATCTTGAAGCCGGATGCCACCGACATCGTGGAACCCCCGATCAACATCAGTATGACCAGGAGAAAACCCATGGAGTCGGGCCAGCCATCCATACCGCTGACCATGAAACCGGTTGTTGTCAATGCTGAGATCGAGACGAATATTCCACGCCAGATGGAGCCCCCAAGGTCCAGGCCGGAGGAGAAAAGGATCATGAAGGCGACTATCGGCACCATCGCCGAGATCAACAGGTATATCATGTTCTCCTTGCTGAAAAAGGTCCTTGACCTGCCCCTGGCGGAGAGCACGCTCAGGTGAATATAGAACCCCATACCTGACAGGAACATGAACAGGACCACGAGCATCTGGATGCCCACCCCTCCCGTTATGCTCCTCCCGTGCGAGTACAGTCCACCCGTTGATACGGTACCGAGGGAGAGGCACATCGAATCGAATATCGAGAGGCCCCCCAACCTGAATGAGATCATGGCCAGGACTGTGAATATGCCGTAGATGATGGATATGTTCACGAGCAACGTTGATAGCCGTAACCGGAGTCCCAACCGGGAGAAAAGGTCCATCTCCATGGTCCTGCCCCCGATATCAGTGATGTCCGATATGATCATGAATGCCACTATGAGATAGAACCCGCCACCCACCCACTGTATCGCACATCTGTAGAACATGAAGGAGTGGCCCACATCGAAGTACTCCTCCGGTGTGACGGAGGTCAATCCCGTCGTTGTAAAGCCCGCCATCGATTCGAAAAGGCCGTCTATCAGGTTCGTTCCCACGCCGATAATGAAGGGGAGGGAACCGATGAGGACAATGTACAGAAAGAGCGCCATCGTCATCTTGTACCTGGTCTTTCTTGGAAACCTCCCCTGCGCCTTTGAAGAGACAAGGTAGGGTATGTAGAGCGTTAGGGCGATAAGAAATGGGATACCGAAACCGGTCAGGGTGGGAAAAAGGTCATCACCATAGAGGAGCGCAATTACCATACAGGTGCCAAAGAGGGCCATCATGACCACATTGATCCTCGACATCCTGATCAGCACGTTCCCCTTCTTCACACATACACCTCAGAAATAATCCTTGAGCGCTTTAAAGGAGATGCTTTTAGCAAAGATAACAAGCCTGTCACCCGGTTTAACGATCGTATCGCCTCTGGGGATCAAAACGCCTTTTTCCCTGACGATCGCACCTATGAGGATATTGCGTTTCCTCAGGATGGATAACTTGTCTATCCGCCTGTTCGCAGACTTCGACCTGGGTTTCACCTTGATCTCCACCAGGTGTACCTCACCCTGGTTAAGTATGGCCATCGATTCGAAATCCTTTCTGTGAAAATATTTCAATATTGTGGAAAGGGTGACCGATCTGGGCGATATGACGAGGTCCACGCCCACCTCTTCAAGCACTGATTTCAGATCGGGGCGGTCCACAAGGGCTATGGACCTTCTGGCGCCGTACTGCTTGGCCATTAGAGAGGCAAGGATATTGACCTCTTCCCTCTGTGCGACCGCGAGGAAGGTGTCCGCCTCTGATATGCCCTCCTCCATGAGCAGGTCCTTGTCCGTGGGGGATCCCTGTATTACAAGCACTCCCGGCAGATTTTCGGAGAGCGCCGTGCATCTCTCCTCATCCTCCTCGATCAATATCACAGAGATATCGTTCTCCTTGAGGATCTTGGCAAGGTGATAGCCAACTCGGGAACCCCCGGCGATGAATACCTTCTGGACCTTGAACCTGAGGTCCGTGGACCTCGGCTTGCCGAGAATGGACATGACCTTCTTGGAGATCTTCTCCTCACCTTCCAGGGGCATTATGGCGATCACCCTGTCGTTCGGCTCCAGCTTCATGGAACCACGGGGTATCAACACCTCCTCGTTCCGGTATATCGCCACCAGGTTGACCTCCCTGGGAAAACCCAGCTTCTTGACCTCCTTTCCTATGACGGGAGACCTCCTATCGACCCTGGTCTCTATCACGCGGACCATCCCCTGTCCAAAGAGAGGTGAATCGAGGAGAACGGGTATCGAGAGTATGTTGGACATGTGGGTGGCAGCGATGAGCTCGGGGCAGAAAGCGACCTCGATACCGCAGTCCTTAAGGTCCTCGGTTGAGACCGGGTCCTTGATGTAATCCTCATTGTTTATCCTTGCCAGGGTACTGCATCCCCTGCTCCTGGCTATGGAGCACGAGGCCATGTTCACCTCGTCTGAAGAGGTTACAGCGATGAGGAAATCAGCAGAGTTGATATATGCCTTGTTCAATGTGAACGGAGAGGCGGCATTTCCATGGACCACGAGAACATCGAGGTCCTCCAATTTTCTCGCAACCTTTGGATCCTTCTCTATCACCGTGACATTATGGCCCTCTTCAGAGAGGGTCCTGGCCAGAAGATATCCCACATCACCCCCGCCGGCGATCACTACACTTTTCATCTGATTCCCCTGTATCTGGAGAAACCATGACTCTAATAACCTTTTCCCATCTGGTGCAAATTTGGAAAAATATCCCCGGATATCGATGAGAATTCCTGCTGGACCATGGTAAATATCATCCTAAAAAGACGAAAACCTCGAAAGATCGCGACAAAGGATCCGGGGGTTCAACGGACGAACCCCCGTCAAGCAAACATCGCCGGCCCTCGGAAAAGGCCGCTCCCCTTTTTTATAACCCCTCCGCTCCACACGGACCCCCGTGGGTGTCCACTGTGATCGAGGCTGATTTCCCTAACTCACAGGCGACATATCGATATTTAACTCTTTGGGTAATTGGCCATAAAATACGTGTAATTACCCGATAAAAGTGAATAGTTCGCCGGAAAACACCCCTCCCAGGAGATATTTGTTACGGTCACACCTCTGGAGTGAAAAGGATGTTCAGAACCACATGGTCTATCCTCGGCGCGAATGATTTAACCCTTTGATGGCCCCTCAACCGGGGGACGAAGCCAAACGTGCCCGCGATCTCCTCCACCCTTCCCATCAATTCCATAGGGCCTCCCTCGATCTCTACAGTGTCGTGCAGATGGACCATACCGCCCCTCTCTTTCAGGTGCTCGAGGGCATGGGGGAGGTATTCCACCGTCCCTCCCACATACCCCATTATGATCCTGTCCACACCTCCAAGGCCCTCAAGCTCCCTGTTGTCCCCTAATACGGGGGTGACCTTGTGCCCGACGCGGTTCTCACTGATGTTCGACAGAAGATAGTGATACGACCCGGGGTTGATCTCACACGATATGATCGAGCCCACGTTCGTGTGAACCGCCAGTGGAAGCGTGAAATATCCGATCCCAGCGAACATGTCAAGGATCACCTCCCCCCTCTCATCCAGGGGGCCCAGCAGATCTGCAATGGGATGCGATCCCACCAGCTCTGGTGATCCGACCCTGACGTTAACGTTTCCCGGGGAGAACATCACCCTGCGGGGGTCCATCCTGTACCTGATCCCGTTCTCGACGTGCACGACATCCCAGTTGCCCGAGGCAGGTGGAAGGAGCACCTCCATGTCCGGTTCCCTCAACTCACCCGAAATGCCGCCAACGTCTTTGAGGACGTACCTCGCACCCAGGATGTCGCGATAGGCCCTGGCAATGGCATCTCCGTGACGTGCCAGCCCATCGGGAATTCCAAGGACAAGACAATCCCCAAGCATCCGCCATCGCTCGGGAAGCCGGAATATCTCGGATGCGGTGAGCAATGGTGACAGCCTGGTCCGAATATCGACGATCGGCGGCCTCATCCCACTCCTGGCCGGGGTCATGGACGTATCCGGGGTCGTCCGAACATCCTTCATCAGCGGCCCCATCATGGATCTCAACTCCTCGAGGCCCCCCCTGACCAGCAAGGGAAAGAATACCATGTCGTCTCCCCTTCCTATGGTCCTACCCGGGTCGAAGAGGTTGTTCTCCATCACCACTGCCCTGACATCCTGGGCGATGGCCTTGGGCGATATCAAGGTCATTTTCAGACCATCCTCTGGAACCTCGGTTGGCGCTGGATCGGGCATCGGGGCCGGTTTAGGCCGATCGTGGGCTAAATAATTTCCCTGTTCTCCTCTCCACTGATAAGACGGTAAAGCTTTTGTACGTTCCCGATGTTGATTGCCCATGATCGAAAAGAGGAGCGTAAACAACGGACATAACAGTGGGATGAACGTCATCCTGATCGCCATTCTTCTTTCGATATCCATCACAGGCATCCTATTCGCCATGGGAGATGTATCGGGGTCCCGGGACGGGGATGTTGAGACCAGGGCCGAGGGACCAGAGGACCTCGTGATAGATATCGCACTTCAATTCAACGGACCGACCAGTTTCGAGATATCCGTACACATCGATATCAACAGCCTGATCATAAACGGAAATACCACCTCCTCGGATGAGCTGAGAACCCTTTACGACCTGGACTCCAGCGGGATATCCCAGGCCATAGATCAGGAGGTGAACGACAGGGTTGACGAGATATTGGGCTCCTCCTTCGAGGGCGATGCCCTGACCACCACCAGCTCGGTCCTCGATACGACCTCCCTGGAAAACTCCACCGAGAACATCGGACTGCCAGTTGTGTTCGAGCTTTCCCTTTCGGGAAATACTCCGATCGACAGTTTCCTCCCCCTGGATAGGACCTCTGAACTGGAGGGTGACCAGCAGGATGACATCATCTCCGCCCTGTTCTGTTCCGGATTCACCTACTCGAGGAATGTGAACCTCCGGGCGAGGCTGGGGCAGGTGGTCACATACCGCATCCCCTCCTCCTACGACCCATACGGGGACGGGTCCGTGGAGATCGTTATAGTCAACACCATGTCAACAGACGGGAACGGCGACTACGTGATAGAGATCGATGCCACTTCAGGTGACGCACAGAGTTGGTTCCTGATGGAGATAACCGGAGGCACAAGGATCAGGCCGGACCGGGAGAATATCGACGGAACCCTGGATATCAATTGGTTCCAGCTGGATACGGTATCGCTTGAGGCGGATATCAGCGTGATATCGATCAGTACTGTGGAGACTGCGATACCCGATATGATGCCGGAGACCATCCGCTCGCCAAATTTCATCGGCTCGGGCCTGATACGGTATCTGAAGTCCATGGGCGTGGTCAGGAACGAGGATATCGAGGATAAGAGAGCGGAGATATCCAACGAGGTGGAACTGGAGGTGGAGAGCGCACTTGAACTTGTGGATGCCCCCTGCTCCACAACGGTCCAGTGGAACATAGATGGCCTGACATCCCCCGAGGATGGGGCAGACCTTCTCGAGATCCTGGGGTCCAACACACCTCTTCAATTCTCATGCACATCCGATGACGATCTCCCCCTTGACATCCTGGGAGGATACGAGCTGGAGGATGTGATGGGGCTGCTCAACGGGGGGCTCAGGATCATGAGGACCTACACCCTGGACGATGGAGGGGATTACTCTTTCAGGATACTGCTCCCGGAGCACCTCAAGCTGGTGGGGGAGCCGCCTCTTGAAGATGTGGGAGGCAGGCTGAGATACAACCTGCTCTCCGGGACCAAGGAGGTCGGTTCCGATCTCGCTCCAGAATATACCAGCGACCATGTCACCCTGAACTCGTTCGTGGACCTCTCCGGATTCACATCTCATTACGTTGCCGACGCCTCCATGGAGTTCTATGCTGAGACCTCCATTCTGATCGATCACCTATTGTTCGACAGCAGCAAATACGAGATCAACACCTCCCTGGAGTTCAAGCTGGACTACCTCTCCGCGGACATGATCAGGCTCCTGATCGATATGGGTATCGTGGACAGGGACCAGATCGAGGAGGAGATGGAGAAGCAGCACGACGAGATCATGGGCGACCTCTCAGATAACACGGAGATCAAAAGCTCCCTTGTTTTTGAGGAGGGCACTCTTGATTTCGATGGAGATTACGAGAACATGACCGGGGAGAACGAGATCACCATCACGCTCACCCTGGGCGGTGAGGTGGACGCAGAGTCGTTGATCTCGGGTGGATCGACAGCCAGCATGCAGAACAGGATACTGCCTTTCCATTTCGACCCTATCCTTCCGGTGAGGACCATCGAACGGACCTTCCACTTTGGGGAGGAGGATATGTGGGACCTCTATCTGGACATCCGGCTTCCCACGGGGCTTTCCGTCAAGGGTTGGCTCGGAAATGGTTCAGACCACAAATACAGGGAGCTGGAGACCGTTATCGAGGATGGCTATCCGACCCTGAAGGT
This sequence comes from Thermoplasmatota archaeon, assembly GCA_030595585.1. Lineage (GTDB taxonomy): Archaea > Thermoplasmatota > Penumbrarchaeia > Penumbrarchaeales > Penumbrarchaeaceae > JAGLEG01. The sequence goes on along the minus strand of JAUVCY010000047.1, from coordinate 2,394 downwards.
CGTAAGGTTGAACGGAGAGGGAGACCACGTTCTGATAGCCCTTGAGTTCGGCCTCTATCTCCCCATCAACAACATCACATGCTGTTTCGTCTCCGCCGTCCTTCCGGCCCTTCTCATGTTCCTCCTGATATCCGTCAAGATCATCAAGAAGGCGAGGAAGAATAAGAAAGATGGGAAGGGAGAGGATGAGAAAGATGGAACGGAAGATGGGGACAAGTTAGAGAATACTAACAGTCCGGAGGATACCCTGGACGTTCCTGCGGACGGGAGATCACCTACCTGACACGTCGATGAATAGCATGATAGGAGATGTCGCGATCGGGTCTGGCCCCACTTCCATTACAAGAAACGTTTATATAACAAATGGGTTATCGACCCTTCTACCCCTCTACTAGAGGAGCAACCCTACAGTAGTAACTGGAGGAGAAACATGACCACAGTATACGATGTACCAACCGACCTCTTGATCGAGAAGATCTCGCTTAAGTTGAAGAAGATCGATGCCTGTCAACCCCCGGAGTGGACGGAATTCGTCAAGACCGCCGTTCACAAGGAGAAGGCCCCGAGGGAGGCTGACTGGTGGTACACCAGGGAAGCCGCCATACTGAGGAAGGTGTACAAGCTCGGCCCGATAGGGACCATCCATCTCTGCACCGAGTTCTGCGGGCCCAAGGACAGGGGTTCAAAACCATACAGGACCCGCTCCAGCTCCGGATCTGTTGTCAGGAAGGCCCTCATACAGCTTGAGGAGGCCGGTCTGGTTCAAACGGTCAAGGGAAAGGGACGTGAGGTAAGCCCGAAGGGCAGAAGCCTTCTGGACAACACTTCCCACGAGGTACTCAAGGACATCATCAAGGAGAACCCCGAGCTGGGTAAGTATTGATACCCGAATGAAATAACGAGGAATGTAGATGGTCGAAGAGGATCCTGAACTTCAGGTGCTGAGGGAGAGAAGGCTCGCCCAGATACAGCAGCAGAGGTTGCAGGATGAGGCCATGGAGACGGAAAGATCACAACATGAGGAGCAAAAACAGGACGTACTCAGACAGATAATGACATCCGAGGCAAAGGAGCGGCTGGGAAGGGTTCGACTCACATATCCGGAGATCGCCTCCGGCGTTGAGAACCAGCTGATAATGCTCTATCAATCCGGAAGGCTTCCGGGTAAGATAGATGACCCAACCCTCAAGAAACTCCTGGGCCAGCTCCAGAATCAAAACAGAAAAGAGATCAAGATCGTAAGGAAGTAGTAACATGTCAAGCCGAAAACCCTTTGCCAAGAAGAAGCGCCTGATCAAGGAGACTAACCGCAACCGCAGGGTGCCCGCATGGGTGATGCAGAGGACCGCAAGGAAATTCACCTCCCATCCCAGGAGACACCATTGGAGAAGGAGTACACTCCAGAAATAAGGAGGTATGTAAAATGGCAGATGATGCAGAGGAAAGGATAATCATTGTTCCCCTGAGGAAAGTAATAGACACGCCCAGGACCCGAAGGGCGAACAAAGCGATCAAGATGATCCGTTCGCACATCGCACGGCATCTCAAGATGGACGAGGAGAACATCTGGCTCGATACGCCCATCAACGAGGCAGTATGGGCAAGGGGAAGGGAAAGGCCGCCCAACAAGCTCCGTGTCAAGACTATCAAGTTCAAGGATCAGGACCTCGTTGAGGTAACCCTCCCCGAGAGCTGATCTTCCACCTGTCTGGTGATATCAATGCCTGTAAAATTAGCCGATATCAACGGCAATCCGTATATTGGCGTATTCTGCAGGATCCTTGGAGATGTCCTTGTATGCCCTCCGGAGTCACCCGATGAACTGATAGAGATCATGGAGGGTGCTCTTGGTGTTAAGGCAGTGAAGGCGTTCATAGGCAATACCAGCCTCCACGGAGCCCTCATCGCAGGAAACTCGAAAGGGGCGGTAATTCCCTACTTCTTTGACCCTCAGGACATTAAGGAGGTCATTTCGAAGAGCGGGCAACTGCCCAATGAGGAGTACAACATCTTCACATCGCTCGATCCACTTACGGCCTGGGGGAACAACCTTCTTCTATCGGAGAAGGTAGCAATGTACAATCCCGAGATGGAAAAGAGGTCTGTAACGAGGATCTCATCGGAACTGGATATCGAGATGGTTCCGGGAACGATCGCGGGGATCAATACGGTGGGATCCATTGCGGTGCTGAACTCAAAGGGCATCGTCGTGCACCCCAAGGCCACGGAGGAGGACCTCGACAGGATCCAGGAGATATTCTCCCTTAAACCGGAGATATCCACAATTAACTTCGGATCTCCCTATCTCGGCTCCTCCATGGTCGCCAACGATAACGGTGCTGTTATCGGGAACAGCAGCTCCGGTGTTGAGATCAACAGGATAGAGGACGGTCT
>JAUVCY010000022.1 GCA_030595585.1 Thermoplasmatota archaeon | reverse complement strand
GTGGGATAGGGAAGGAGGGTGAGATATCCCCCGAAGACAGGGAGACCCTGGTGAGCTTCATGGAGTATGTGGGCAAGGTGAACCTCCACTATCTCAGGAAGGAGAACCAGCTCTTTCCATATCTGGAGAGGTACCAGGTCTCCGGCCCTAGCCAGGTGATGTGGGCGCTCCACGATGATATCAGGGGCATGATCAAGGATGCGAATGCTAGTATAGAGGCAGGGGGCCTGAAACAGATCTGGGGCCACCAGGACATCATGATCAGGACCATGAAGGATATGATCTACAAGGAGGAGAAGGTCCTCTTCCCCGTGAGCCTGGAAAAGCTTACGGACGAGGACTGGGGGGCGGTCAGAAGCGGTGAGGGTGAGATAGGCTACGCATGGGTGGAGCCCGAGGAGGGATTTGAGGGGGCCGTTATGAAAGAGGAGGTTCCCGAGGGGAAAGGGGTGAGGTTGGATGAGGGGTATCTCACCGTTGAGCAGCTCAATTTCATGCTCAGGACGCTTCCCCTGGACATATCCTTCGTGGACGAGAACGAGCAGGTAAAATACTATTCGGCAACGGAGGAGAGGATATTCCCCAGGTCCCCGGCGGTGATCGGGAGGGAGGTCAAGCACTGTCATCCTCCAAAGAGCGTTCACGTCGTACAGAAGATCCTGGATCAGTTCAAGGCGGGGAACAGGGACGTTGCGGAGTTCTGGATCCAGCTTGGAGGGAAGTTCGTTCACATCAGGTATTTCGCCGTGAGGAACGGGGAGGGCAAGTTCCTGGGAACGCTTGAGGTCTCCCAGGATATCACCGACATAAAGAAGCTGGAGGGGAACCAGAGGCTTCTTGACTGGGAGGGCATGAAGGAGTAGTTTCCCAAGGTGTCCATTCTAAATGAACAATAATGTCCAAAAGTGTTCATTCTAAATGGAAACCTTAGTCGTTGAATGGAAGAGGGTGCAGGGAGAGAGAAGTTAACGACCTCCTCTCGGTCTATATACCCGCACCCTCCAGCGAACTAATATATTCATATTCAGCTATCACTCGAGTGTGGGCAAAGAGCATGACCTGACGGGGAAGGAGCTCCTTTTCATCCTTATCCTCAATGTGACAGTGCTGTTCATTGGGGGGGGCCTGATCCTGGCAGGGAACAACCAGGACCTCTACACCGATAACAGGATGATATTCAACATATTCTCATTCATCACGGAGCTGGGCAACGAAAAGCTCTACGTCATCGTTGCAACCATATTGTATCTGGGATATGACAAGAGTTTCGCCCGCAGGATGTTCATCCTCTTTTTCGCAACCGTCTTTTCCACGGTCTTTCTCAAACAGCTATTCCACGACCCCCGTCCCCCCGCAAGCAGGCTTCTGGGCGAGCAGATATCGGGGTACGGCCTTCCCAGTGGACACACAACGACGTCGCTTGTTTTCTACGGATACCCGCTCCTCGCCCGCCTGGAAGGGAACAGGGGTTTGAAGAGGGTCCTTTTCACATTCTGTGTTTTCGCGGTGGTTGCGATCCCCGTTTCCAGGATAGTGATCGGGGTACATGACCTGCAGGACGTTCTGGGAGGATATATCGTCGGGATCACCCTGATAATTACGTTCATGTGGGCCTATCCAAAGGTCGCATCCAGGATCTCCTCCTTCGAGACCTGGAGGAAGGTATCATTTGGTATCCTTCTCACATCCCTTCTGTTCCTTGCGGGTTTAGCCGTACTGACAATCTTGTATCCCGGAGAGGTCCTCGTCTCGATAGAGGGGCTTGGGATGGGTGCCGGGCTTCTGCTGGGATGCGCCATCGCCTTTCCCCTTGAGGAGAGGTACGTTGGATATGAGCCGAAGAGCGTTCCCCTCCCCAGGAGGATGGTCCTGATGGTGGTGGGGCTCCTCCTATCCATGATAATATATGGTGTTGCTTCCGGCCTCTCGGACCTGCTTCTCCCCTCCTATCTGGGGGAGGCGGTGGTGTTCTGCATTCTTATTCTGGGGGTCTCCCTGATTTCCCCATGGGTCCTGGTGAGGTTGAATAAGTTTTCGACCCTGGACAGAATATCCGATAAGAAAATATAGGCCGATCTTTCCCTACATGCAAGCTGCAATATTATCTCAAGATCCCGACTCATTAAAAATGATCAACCTTCCGTCTATATCCACGGCTGGATCACCAAACCTTTCAGCAATGTATCGAATGCTACCCTCATGGTAGAAGAACAGGTGGGTCTCATCGTTCTTGTAATGCCATCTCGCGAAATCGATGTCATCTCGTAACAGTTCGGTCAGACAGAAAATCCTCCCGCCGGGGTTCAGAAGCGAGAACAGGGTCTTGAACTCCTTTGCAGGCTGCTGGAAATGTTCCATCACCTCCGAGAGTATGACGTAATCATACTTTCTTGAAAAAACAGGGTCATTTGAATGGAAGTATGGGTCGTACAGGTCGAGATGGTATCTCTTCTTCTCCAACAGATAGGAGATCACGGGGCCTTCTCCGCATCCGAAATCAAGGCCTTTGTGTTCCTTTGAAAATGAGTTCGTCACAGCGTCAACGAGCGGTTGAACGAACCCCTGGTAGCCGGGGTCCAGCACATCGTTGTTATGCGTCTCGTATCTCCTCTTCTCCTCCTCCTCGTTCAGATGATACTGAGGCAGGAGAAAGGCACCAAGGCACCCCTCACACCGATGGTATTCGCCCAGATGGCCGATATAGAAAGGGAGGGCGTTGGAATCGCATAGAGGGCATTTCATCAGGTGTCCTGAAGCTCATACGGGTTTTAATGTTCTCGGTGGAAAACCGAATTCACAGCCCCGGGGAATCAAGCTAGTATATCGCCCACCAATTTCCCTGGCCGTCCTGGTGGAAACTATTTCAAATGTAGAAAGTACAAGGGGACCATCGCCGTGAAGAAAAAGGCCATCAGTATTGGTGGAATACACCTCGATCCATTTAATAAACGAACGCTCAATTTATTATCCATTGGTTGCATATCATTCATTCGAGAAGCGATAGGAGAACCAATGATGATCAGGATATTCCGCGTGTTGGGACTTTACCTCATGATCCTATCCTCTCTCCTTATCCTTTCAACCAATTCATACGGATGGGAATCGGAATATGAGGGTCCAATATGGCCCATGGAACTTGGGAATTGCCAGAACGACGGGGGGTGCGAAGGCAGTTACGGGGATGAAACGCCGCAGTTCCTGTGGAGCCTGGATCTCGAGGGGAGGACCACTTCCCCGCTGATCGATGCTGAGGGGAACCTGATTATCGCCACATCGGACCAGCACCTCTACTGTGTCTTCCCGAACGGGACCATCAAATGGAGCACGGGAATAGGATTCTATCCAGCAAATACCCCTGCGATCCTGAGCGACGGCACCATTATAATGACCCAGTACAGCGACGCGGTCCATGCTTACTCGAAAGATGGGGTCCACCTCTGGGAGCACTACTCTGCTGTTGACCATCAATCTCCCCCTGCCGTGGGCCCGGATGATAACATCTTCATCGGATGCGAGGATATGGTGCTCTCCATCACATCAGATGGTGAGTACAGGTGGAACCAGGTTGTAGATGGGGACGTCTACTCCCCTCCCTGCGTGGGTGAAAATGGGGAGATCTACATCCATGGTCGGGGGGATTATCACCCTGCAAATTCCGGATGGACCTTCATTTACTCATTCGACCCCTCGGGATTGAAACAGTGGAGGCAGAACATACACGGATTCGGCGCACCTTTGTTGATGGACGACGGCAGGATCTTCGCCGCGGGGCAGAGGGAGATCGCCTGCCTCAACAGCGACGGCACGAATAACTGGACCGTGGAGATCGAAAAAGGTAGGGTGGGGAGCAGCGCGGCGACCGACGATGACGGCAACATCTACTTCGTGATGGGGGATACGGGATATCAGGCAAGCGGTGGGCACCTCTATTCCTTCTATCCCAATGGGACCATGCGGTGGATCGTGGAGGATGTGGGAAATGGAGCCTATCCATTGGTCGATGGTGATGGTAGGGTCATTCTCAGCAACGATCGGGGGCTCTGCGCATTTTCGACCGAGGGGGTAAAACTGTGGAGGCTCCCCATGTTCGGCGAATACTCCGGCGTGGTGATCCATCCCAACGGGAATATCTATATCACAACCTGGAATTCGGACCAGCTATTCTGTGTCGGGCAAGGAGAAGATATCATTCCACATCGGCCCCTGAACGTGAAAGGGGATGTGAACGATAATGGAGGCGTATCCCTCATCTGTAAGCTCCCGACCTTCGAGACATACCCCTTCATCTCCAGTGTGAACGTATACCAGAAAAGAGGCGGGGAGTACGAGAGGATAGAGACCTTCGATAAGGTCCGTGATCCCTGGGAATGGTCACAGGGCGAACTGGAGTTCAACGACGAATATATCGACGTGTCCGTGAAACAGTACTTCTATTTCACCTTCGAGAACAGGCTTGGCGAGAGCGAGCCCTCGGAGGTGATCGTGGTGTTCGATGAGAGTGCTATCTGGGGCAGGATCTGCGTCGGCTCGGTCCTGGGCTCCACCGTGATCATCATGATCGGGACCGTCGTCACCATGATCGTCGTTTACAGGCGGAAGAAGCTCAATCCACGCACATGATGTCGTATTCCCTTCCCTCAAACTCGTAAATGGGCTCTTTTCCCAGCATATCCTCGAGTATATAGTAGAATCTTTCCAGGTATTCTCCGTATGCGGCAAGGTCCAGCTGATAGATCCCATCGGAGAGCCGATCCGCCTCACCCCTGTCGTCGGAATCCATCCCCGATGTGTCATGTTCCGTGAAGGTCGAAAAGGTGAAGGTGACGTTCGTTGCGAACACGTTCTCCCCGTAGTTGGAGTCCATATCGCTGGACCCGGGGGCGAGCTCGCATTCGTTTATCCTGAAGCTCATCGTTGCGTTCTCATTCGTGACGTTGGTGGTGGTGTTTACGAAATAGAAGGAGAAATGGCCCATCCCAAAGCTGTTCGTGTAATGGCTGTACCTGCCCTCCTTTGTCATATTGTAGGCCTCAATAAGTGATATCAGCTCGCTCTCCTCGAAATATATGTCATCGTAGGTTGCAGACCGGTGTATTCCTGAATAGGTGTATATGGAGTAGCCCGCCCTGTAGTAGCCTCCCATACACCCACATGTGATCAGAGTGAGAACGAGAACGATAGGAATTGCCGGAGCTCCTCTCATGCTAAACATGCCTGACATCCCATTATCTCTCTACAGATAGATAAGTGGTTGCTCCTGTCATCTTCAGGAGGAGCTGGGGCCCTCCACCGTCCCCAAAAACCGGAATTTACGTTAATCTGCTCAAATAAAGTGCTTAATATGAGCAACCAAGTGCACAAATTCATTATAATTTATGCAGTAGACTGCACAAATTTAAATACTTTTATAACGTTTTGGTTTCATGGACGAGGCCACCCTGAGAATGATCCTCCTGGGACAGAAGGAGGAAAAGACCAGGATCCTGAAAGATGAGAGCCTCATAGAACGGGAGTACCTCGATAAAACAAGACCGCTCCTTGGGTCTGCCTCCACAAAGGTGATATTTGGCGTCCGTAGATCCGGAAAATCGACCCTTGCCCATCAACTTCTATCGGACCATGAATATGCATATATCAATTTCGATGACGAGCGATTGGTAGGGATCACAAAGGAGGAGCTGGACAACGTATTTCAGATATCATGCGGACTCATTGATCGACCAACCCACGCTCTCCTGGACGAGATCCAGAATGTGCCCGGCTGGGAGCTTTTCATCAACAGGCTCCAAAGAGAAGGGATGAATGTGATCATCACAGGCAGTAGTGCAAACCTTTTAAGCACCGAACTGTCCACCCATCTGACAGGGAGATACCTGCCAATATTCATGCTACCATTCTCGTTTCGGGAATCCCTCATTGCCAGAGGATCCGGCATCCCGGCAGGGGACGGGATAACAACGAGAAAAGCAGAGCATCTGAAAACAAGAGCAGAGGAATATCTTCGATCTGGGGGGTTCCCCCAGGTGGTCCTGGACCCTGCCAACTCCCAATTATACCTCAATACACTTTACAATGATATCATCAACAAGGATGTCATAGGTCGATTTCACCCCAAATATGTCCGAACTCTCCGCGAACTGGCTTTATTCCTTACCAGTTCAAGTTCCAATCTTATGACCTATTCCAGCCTGAGAAGACGTTTTGATCTGAGCAGCACGCATACCGTGATGAATTATGTGAACTACCTGACGGAGGCATCACTCCTGATGATCGTTGACAAATTCACTTTCAGGCAAAAGGAGAGATCCACTTCTCCCAAAAAGGTATACTCGATCGATACCGGCATTGTGGAGCTCCTTTCCATATCTCCAGGAGATCAGATAGCGAACCTTCTTGAAAATGCGGTATTTCTAGATCTGATCAGAAGAACTTACCTGGATCCGACCTTTTCCATCAACTACTGGAGGGATTATCAGGACCACGAGGTGGACCTGGTCCTTTCAAGAAACCGTAAGGTGGAGATACTCATTCAGGTCTCAATGATATCAGATATTGCTGATATGAACCAGAGGGAGATCCGGTCCCTTGTGAAAGCGTCGAAGGAGCTTCGATGCGAGGATCTCCTTCTAATCACCTGGGACCTCGAGGGAGAGGTGGAGGAAAAAGGTCAAAAGATCAAGATGATACCATTCTGGAAATGGGCACTATACGTGTAGAATAGCGCCCAGACATTCACAGGATTAGGTCATTCCATTCAAACAGAGGGGTCCTCCACCTTTCCAATGAACAGAATCTGGCCTGTCGCCTTGTGTTCTATGAGGAATATGAACGGGTGGTCCGCACGGAACTCGATGGGTTCAGTTTCTTCATTGTTTAAAGGACTGCTGCCTGGATCGACAACAATAGACGTAGCTGCGGAAGCTTCAGTTCCCTCCTCGTTGACCTCCACGAAGGACTGGTGGATCACATCGCTGATGTAGAGATCGGCCCCGCTTATACCGCTGAAATCGGCATCACCTGAGAAAGCGGTGGGCATCCCCATCTCAATCAGGTACTGGTTGAGGCTGTACTTCAGCTCGAACTTGAAGGAGGGCAGGTACACATCCACCCACTCACCGTACATGTCCGATTTCAGATCCGTGAGATAATCGGCTGTAAGGACGGACTCCAAACTGGAGAGATCATTCTGTTTGGGCAGAAGAATATACATCGACAGCTCCTCGTCCTTGTAGGGTAACTGAAGCATCTGAATATCGTCGTTCTCCCCGTAGTTCATGACTATCTTCTCGTCGCACATGTTCATTGTTTCAACTATATTCGATGTCCCATCCGTCATGTGGAAATCCCGCTCCATCGTGGCGGTCCCATCGAACTGCCACTTCCAGTCCGCCTTGAAATAGATGGCGTTCGTGAGTATCAGATAGGTGAGGGAATTGATCAAACTGGGAGCTATCAGGTCCTTGATCTTACCATTGGTTTCCCCTTCCACCCAGGAGTTGATGGTATCGGCGGAACCGGTGGGGTCCCCCCCGAAATTCAGCTCCTGCCCTCCCGCAAGATAGTCGTTCTCGATGGTGTTTTGATACTCATCGTTAAGATCCGCTCCCTGTCTGAGCCAGTAGGCGTTGGCTGTGCTCAACTCATAGCTTGCCCCACCTGGATTGAGCTGGGACTGTAGAGATCTCACCATTGCCCTCCTGGCCTCATTATCCTCCGGAAGCTCGATCACGTTCTGGATCTCCTCGGCGGTCATTCCTCTGGCCCCCTCGTATGCCATTCCCAGGGCGATCATGATGGAATAAGGGGAGAAGAAGACGTTTTCCGAGCCGTCCACCAGCTGCCTGTACATCTCGAATGAGAACTCATTTGAGGAGTTCACCAATTCGTTCATACCGGTATAAACAGAAGAATAGTCCATGGTCCTTGTGGGCCTCTCATCGTCATTTTCGATACAGCCTGACAGGAGAACGACCGAGGTCATCAATACGATAACCAGTAAACTTTCCATCTTCATGGGTACCCCTTCTATTGAAGTAATGGGTTAATAGACGATATAAAGACAATGGAACAGAAATTTTACATATCCTCGGTCCGAAAAACCCTTTTTCGAGGTTCGAACTGTTGTTACAAACGCCATAGGTCGGTATCTGAAATAAGTGAAACCTTCCATTTCAAGAACTATTATATATTGATGGATGAGATGTTCGAGCTGGTGAGAACATGGAAGAGGTTGAAAAAGCAAAGAAGGAAACACTGGAAATGCTCCGATCCGTCCAAACTCTGGATGATGTGAAGGAACATGACCAGGAGATCGTCGATCTTATGGTGGGCTTTGTCACCGCCTCGGTGAGAACACTTGAGAATTGGTTTGAGGAGATCCTCTCGATGGAGCCCGAAAAGAAGGGGAAAGAGATCGAAAAATTCCAGAATACCAACTACCTTGCCGATGAGGAGATCAACGCGGAGTTCGAGCGTATCGACACTATCGAGGGGTCGGGGGATCACCTGGAACCGTTCATGGGGAAGTTCGAGGAGAGAATAGCCCCCCAGATGGAGAAGACCGGGCAGATGATGGAGAAATTGATGTCCGACCTCGGTGGGGCCATGATGGGGGCCATGGGCGAGGCTTTTGGAGAGATGGGAGAAATTTCACCTCTAGGGGAAGGCACCATTAAGGAGGCACCGGTAAAGATCCAATGGGGGGACTCCTTCAACAGCGAAGATAAAGTCGTGTGGGCAAAGATCTCCGATTTGAGTTCCATGAACACGATCTGTACCGTTGGCGATCTGGACTTCCTTAAAACCCACATACCCAGTACATACGTGGGGATATTCTCTGAACTTGTTCCGGAACTGGAGGGTATCAAGAAGTCGATAAGTGAGGGTGGAAGCCCTCTGGACGAATTTCAGGAACGCCTGGATCAGATCGAGCAGATCAAGCTCCTGACAATGGAGGGGTTCCAGGCAGAGATGAAAAGGATGTCTGCCATCCCGGAAGCCTCGGAGGAACTCGCCAGGATCGGGGAGAAATCCACAACCGGTGCCGCCCCACATATCGAAGGGATCGAAAAGCTTCTCAACGACATCAAAAGCTCGAAATGAAGAATAAGGGGAAAAACGGAAACTGAGTATCTCTAAACAGAATTTAAAATTAAAAAAGGGACCCTATCCTTGTTCCTGCAAGGATAGGGTCCCCATATATTGTTGGTTCAGATAAAATAAAATTAAACAATATTATTCAACGGATACCGTTGATGGATAATGGATAATCTCAATATCTCTGGGGCCTTCTCTTCTGGTAGCAGTCCCTGCAGTACACTGGCCTATCGCCTGATGGCTTGAATGGTACCTGGGTCTCCTGCTTACATTCTGCGCATATTGCATCGTGCATCTCTCGAGGTGGCCTATCATAGCCCCCTCCACGTCTATCATCATACATACTATATTTCCGTTCGCCTTTTGGAAGCGACAAAGACACTCAAACAGAGGCATTATAATAACTTATCGGTATTTTTGCTTGGAATAACACTTAAAAACCCGATATTTAGGAGTGAAGAATGAGATATTGGCGAATAGAGCAGGTCAAGATCTTATTCCTCTTCTGCAGGTTCCTGATCTTCAATATCATCTGACACCACTTCCTCCTTTGGGGGTTCTACCCCTTCGATCTCTTCATCAGGTCCTTCAACCTCCCCGGTCAGATCCTCCGCTTCCCCGGGAGTCACCCCGGTTCGGGCGTATGATAGATAACCTATGACCAGCAACGCCAGGACCAACAGTATGATCAGTATGATGATCAGTGGGTCGATGGACCCTTCTTCCTCCCTGTCGTCCACAAAGGGGTTGGTGCCGGCCTGGTACTCCTCTAGGTTGGTGGTCCCGTCCCCATCGCTGTCCTGGGCACCATCCGCGGGTTCTGTGGGGTCCAGATCGAACTGGAGCTCCCACAGGTCCGGCATGCCGTCACCGTCCCTGTCCGGGTCAACGTTATCTCCGATAAGGTCCCCATCCAGATCGCTCCACTCGGTCGGGTCCTCCGGGAAATGGTCGTCCCCGTTGAGGACGGAGTCGCCATCGACATCCTCGTCCATGAAGTCCGGTATGCCGTCACCGTCGATGTCGCCGGGAACCGATAGATGGTCCAGCGGGTCAGTTCCAGCTTCCAATTCTATCGGATCATCGAACAGGTCATTGTCGTCGTCCGGGTCCGCGTTGTTCCCTATGCCGTCGTTGTCGGTATCGAACCATTCGGCAGGGTCCCTGGGGAAGGCATCAGCGAAGTTGTTGTAGCCGTCCCCGTCCATGTCAGGGTCCAGCTCGTCCGCGATCCAGTCCCCGTCGAGGTCATCTGGATATGAGGTGTTGTCGAAGGGGTCCGTTTCGAGTGCCTCCTCCATCGTGTCGTTCCAACCGTCGTTGTCGTCGTCGGGATCGGCGTAATCACCGAGCCCGTCCCCGTCGTTATCTGCGAACTCGGAGCTGTTTTCAGGAAATAGGTCTACGGTATTGTTCACACCGTCACCGTCCATATCATCGTCTATTGGGTCGGGAATCCCGTCCCCGTCGAGGTCGGGGGAAGCGATCACTTCCAACGTCGTCAGTCCGGTCTCTATGTAATTGCCAGCGGCATCCTCGACCTTGAAGCGGTAGGACAGCAGTGTGGAATCCCAGGGAACATCTATCATGTGGTCCAGGCCCCCTTTCATATCATATATTGTGGCCGCATCTCCATCGAACCAGTAGCTCACATCCGCCTTTTCTATATCGATGTTATCCTCTGCTGAGATCTCGAAATTAAACATGGTTCCAGTGGTGGCTGTGGTATCGGATAGGTCCTCAATTATAACGGGGGCGTCATCATCGTATACTGACACGTTCTTCCACGCTGTCACAAGGAAGTTTGAGGATGTGTCCATTAATGTCAGCTGATAGAAGAGTACCTCCAGGGTGTTGTCGCGTAAAACAAAGGCCCCCGACCATGTATCGTCCCCCATGTCTGTCAGAATCAGTGAGCCCTCAAAGGCCCCGTGACAGTCAACCTCCACGCTCTCCACGTCTATATTGTCCGTGGCGATGATGCTGAACGTATACTCGTTCTCCGTATACCCGATCTGGTCGCTGTTATCCGAAACCAGCTCGGGCTTATCATTGTCGTAAACGGGGACCTGAACGGTTGAACCATTGACACTGTGTCCGAAGGGATCGGTCACCGTTATCATGTACTCCAGAAGAGAGAGGTCATCAGCGACGATTATCGTCCCCGTCCAGCTTCCGCTTTCATCTTCCGTGAGCCTGCCCTGTGTGTCTATCAAACCATGTGACCAGGCCACCTCAACCTTCTGGACTGCGGTATCATCCATGGCAGTTATGTTGAATGTGTACGGCTCTCCCGTCGTTGCGCTCTCATAGCTGTTATCCGAATAGAGAACTGGGAGGTTCATCTCGTATTCGTACATGAACGGATACCTGTCCATTGAATTATTGAAGAAAGAATAGCCCAGATCGTAGATCCCATCGCTTCCTGGAATATCCTGATCCGCACCGCTGAACTTATCGGCATAGGTGTGATCGGACCAGTGGTTACCGCCTGAGGGATATCCATCGTCCCAGGTATTACCGCTGTCATCATATGCGTGGAGCGTGTTGTTTATCAGATTGTTGTGGTAGATCGATACGGCGGTGGAATTGAGGATGTGGACCCCAACTCCGTTGTGGCTGATATTGTTCAAGACGACCTTGACCAGGTCAATGCAGTCGATCAACCTTATACCGTGTCCGGACCCTGGACCGCCGATCGTTCCGTTCATGCCAACTGAACCATCGACCCCATCCCTTCCGCCTGTTCCAGATCCTTTATAGCCTTTTAACCCGGCATCACCTCCGATGCTCAAACCGCCATCGCTGCTGGTGATATCCTCCAGTATATTCTGTGTGGGGTTCACCCCAGATTCGATCAGGGATACTCCAGAGGCATTACCACCAATCCCACCAATATATCCGTTTCCACCATCTCCTCCATTACCCCCATTTCCGCTATCACCGTAAGTAGAATATGAATATCCTCCTCTACCTCCATTCCTCCCATTTCCTCCATTTCCCCCATTGCTCTCCCCCCCTACGCCTCCAATGATCTTGTGGATAAT
>JAUVCY010000012.1 GCA_030595585.1 Thermoplasmatota archaeon | reverse complement strand
TAGGCGTCGCTCACCCCGTCGGATATCGCCCTTCCCATTCCCACGGTCATATCATCTATCCTGGCGATAACGAAGAGAAAGCTCCCCTGGATCATCGGCTGTATGCCTGACAGATCGTAATCCTCCTTCCACCATCCCCCCGCCCGGTAGAGCTCGACTATTCTATCCTCCGGCCATTCCTTGACCGCTTCGATAATAAGTTCCCCATTCATGCTGTTCATTGCAATATTCTGTATGTATAAACCTTTTTATGTGAATCCCCTAAAAACGTGAGGTATCGCTAACATTTGATAAAGTATTTATTAAACGCATCTTGTTGGTGTTGATGAGGGACGACCGCATGGAGACGGAGGAAAGGACTGAACGGGCTATCAGGGTTACCTGGATGGGTTTCGTCCTGAACGTCCTGCTCTCCGGCCTGAAGATCGCTGCGGGCATCTTCGGAAGAAGCTCCGCGCTCCTTGCGGATGGGGTCCATTCGATCTCCGACTTCGCCACGGACCTGGGAGTGATATTTGGCTTCCACATGGTCAAGAAGCCTGTGGATGAGGATCACCAGTTCGGACACGGGAAGATCGAGACGCTGATAACCACCCTGATCGGACTTGTGCTGATAGGGGTGTCGCTGGGCATACTCTATTCCGGGATAGTCAAGATCAATGACATACTCGAAGGTGGGTCCATTGGAAGGCCCGGGTGGATAGCACTTGCTGCCGCAGGGATCTCCATCCTTTCCAAGGAGTGGATATACAGGGTAACGAGAAAGGAGGCGGAGAGGATAGACAGCTCCGCCCTCCTGGCCAATGCGTGGCATCACAGGTCGGACGCCCTGTCCTCTATAGGGACCTTTGCAGGCGTCGGCGGGGCCATCCTCCTTGGGGGAGTATGGACCATCCTCGATCCCATAGCCGCCGTCCTGGTATCTTTCCTTATATTCAGGGTGGGGGCGGTGATAATCCGGGATTCGGTCTACGAGCTGCTGGAGGGGTCCCTGGATGAGGTTACTAAAAAGAATATCATCGAGATGGTGATGAGGAACAGCTCGATCCAGGGGGTCCACGGGCTCAGGACGAGAAAGGTGGGAAGCAGGAAGGCCATGGAGATGCACATACAGCTATGCGGAAACATGACGGTCGTGGAGTCCCACGATATCGCTTCACAGGTGGAGGATATGCTCCGTAGGGAGTACGGGGAGGAGACCTTCATAACGATACACGTGGAGCCGTGTGAAGAGCACGATGAATGCAGGGATTACAACCGCTGTTCTACGACCGATAGCGGCCAAGGATGATCCCCGAGAGTATCAGAACCAACCCCATGATCGTTGTTATTCGGATCCCCTCACCGACGAGGAGATAGATGGGGATCAACGACAGGAAAGGTACCAGGTATATCAGGCTTGAAACGCTGGCCGTTGTCCTTGAGAGTTTCAGGGCCCTGTTCCAGATAAGGAATGCGAACCCCATCTCGAACAGGCCGATGTAGATCGCTCCGGAGATCCCCTCCGGGGAGCTGAATTCAATTCCGGTTGTGAGAACGGCGACCAGAAGGATGGCTGGCAGCGAGAACGAGAAGGCTGTGAAGAGCCGGATCACGTCGTCCTGCTTATCCCTCAGGTTGAGTGTCCAGAAGGAGGCCCATATGAGGGCGCTCAACAGGGCCAGTGTGATGCCGATAACGGAGCCCTTATCCGGCAGGGAGATGCTTCCGTGTGTTGTGATGACAACCACTCCCACGAAACCCAGGAGGATCCCCAGAATGGCCCTTGATGTCACCTTCTGTTTCAGAAAAATAATGGAGAGGATTGTAAGGGCTATGGGCCAGGTGTAGTTGAGGGGTTGGGCCTCCTGGGCGGGGAGCCTTGAATATGCTTCGAACAGCACCACGTAATATATGAAAGGGTTCAGCAGGCCAAGAAGCGCATATTTCATCATCCTCCTGGGGTTATAACTCAACTTATGAAGTTCATTCAGCTTCCCCTGGAATGCGATGACGACCAGCATCGCCACGGATGATACCATGGTCGAGAGAAGCAGAAGCTGAATGGGCTGGAGATAGGCAAGTGTGAGCTTGAATGCGGATGCGACCGTGGACCATATCAGAACGGCCGCCATTGCCCAGATGTAGGCTCTCGTCTGCTGTTCCACGATGAATTAACATCATACGGATATATATTGATATAGTAATTTTCAGTTTTACGACTCAAGTATCTTAAAATACTTTTGATATCAATCCATGGTTCAAACATTGCATGAGGGTCTACTTATGTAGATTTCTTTTTCTGCTTGCTATATTCTTTCAAGGAAAGAAAAGAGCCACTTGATGGATTCAGACTCTACTCTTCACCTTTTTCTTCTTCCAGCTCCTCTATCTGTTCGTGAATGAACCCCTTCAATTCCTCGGTGGTCATTCCTTCCTCTTCCTTGGGAGCGGTCTTACCATACATCGCCTCGTAGATCTCCTCTTTAGTTAGTTCCACCTCACTTTCAGATGCAATCTCTTCCTCATCCTCCTTCTTCTTTTTCATAACGAAAAAGATGATAAAACCTGCGATGATCAGTATAACTGCGATTACGAGGATGATCGGAAGTGGTGAAGATTCTTCTTTTTCACCTTTCTCAACGGTTAGCTTGAAGCTCACAAGCTCGTAGTCGACACCGTCTGATACGTTGACAATGACGATGTGTTCTCCTACCTGGTTGTCCTTCGGCGTCCACTCTATCTTCCCCAGGTCATCTATCGTCATACCCTCGGGAGCTTCAACCAAGCTGAACGTATGAGTTGTGTCATCATCGTCCGTTGCCCTCACGTAGAAGCTGAACTTGCTTCCGGAAGAGGCTTTCTGCGGATCGATATCGCTGACCTCTGGAGGCGCGTTCACCTCGAAGCTGAAAACATCATTCGAGCATCTTCCATCCGAGCACTCGTCGTTGGGGATAACCGTCCAGTAGTAGGTCCCCCCAACATCCAAGATCCCTGAAGTGAAAGATGTACGGTTGAGATCCGTTTTGATCTTCACATCATCCTGCAGAGAGGAAACAAGGGGTTCCTCTTTGCTCAGGTAGATGGTATAGGTGAGGTCGTCCCCTTCCACATCGGATCCTTCCCAGACGAGGGTAACCATGGTACTGCTGACCTTCTCTCCCTTTGCAGGAGATATCAGCTTGGCGGATGGAGCGATGCTTGGCCTGACCTCTATGATGAAGGTGTGGTTGGCATAGAGTTCCCCGTCAAACGCGGATACGGTGACCTCCAGATCGGTATTGTCGAACTCGAAGATATGAATAGTAGCGTGCCACTCGATACCCCCGGTCACGCTGTCAATGGTTATCTCCGATGGAGGATCTGACCTGATGGAATAGGATAGGGCCGTTCCGTTATCGATATCAGTTGCGCTCGTATTGTATTGGAAGAAATCCCCGTGTGTGATCATCATGTCGTCTGGAACATCCACCCACTCTGGTCTATCGTTCACGTTCAGGACCTCAAGTAGGAACTCCGTTGAATCCGTCAACCCTCCGCTGTCCATCACCGTAATGTTCACGGTGTAGGTTCCAACATCATCGTTTGTAGGCGTCCCCTCAAGTATCCCAGTATCCTGGTCCATTGAGAGCCATTCAGCATCCGTGACAAGCGTCCATGTGAAGGAATCAGCTGAATCTATGTCGATTGCAGTGTAAGTCCTCCTGTACGGCTCATTCTGGTAGACCGTCACAATATTCTCCGTGTCGATGTAGCATTGATCGTTCACATCGATTACAGTCAGGTTAAAATCTGTGTTATCAACACCACCGTTCCCATCGTGTACGCTTACACCGACAAGGGTTCTCCCAACGTCGTCATTGGTGGGTGTCCCAGAGAGTTCCCCAGTCGCTTCATCCATTGTTAGCCACAAGGCGCTAGTCCAGAGGTGATAGGTTGTATTTCCTTGCCCTTCATCATCGCAGTTGTAATCCATGTAGTATAGTATGTCCTGCGTCGCTGTCAGAACATTCTCACCGAAGAGAATTGTGTCAAGGTTTTCCACGATTATATTGAACTTGTGATCGTCGTAATGCCCAGCACCATCGGATATATTCAACTCGATATTGGTTATTCCAACGTCACCGTTGTCTGGTGTCCCGAATAAATCAAGAGTAACTGTATCAAATTGGATCCAGTCCCTATCGGCCCTAAGCGTCCATATTGGTTCTTCTAACCATCCGAAGTTCCAGTATTTTTCTCTGAATTCAACATCTTCGAACGCTTCATTATGGTCCTCGAAAGGTCGTATTTGAACGGGAGTATGGACTTTGAACATATCGCTCTTTGTGGGATCCCTTACGGATATTACAGTGATGTTCTCAAACCAGACCATACTTTCGGGGATCATAAAGCTCCCCACGTAAAGTCCTGTATTAATCCCTGTCTCCCTGCACGTTATCATTGGAGTGAAACTTCCATTCTTATCACTTGATAGATTTACGAACGCGTTGTCTTCAAGCAGAACATTTGCATCCTCTCCGGTGACAGCAAAGTATGCTTTGTCTCCGAAATCCAACTTATCGGCTGTTGTAGTTAGGTCTTCATCAGCATATATCGATACTGAGCTGACACTGATAGGTCTGAACGGATAATCTATCACTATGTCGATCTCAAATGATGGATCCGCCCTGGGTTCGAAATTGAAAACGTCGAAATATGACGAAAATGAAGGTACCATGAATTGACCTTGGTAGACACCCGTGTTCAAACCTGTCTCCAAGAGTCCAACCCTTTTCATTCCTATGAGGTGGTTTTGAAAGCTGATATTGACGACTGCAGCATCTTTACATGTCGGATCTCCGTCCAATCCTGTAAGTTCCAGATAGATGATATCGCCAATATCAAAGATCCTTCCAGGGTTGGAAAAAAGATCGGTATATATGTCGAAAGTGTAGACCTCTTTTGGCTCAATATTCACAGACCCAGTGACTAAGTACGTCTGACCCTCATCATAATCTTCATCATCATCGCCCATGGCACCGATGAGTATGTCATCGTATCCATCCCCGTTCACATCACCCGCGCTTGAAACCGAACATCCAGATCTATCATCTGCATCCTCACCGATGAACGATGCGTCTGCGTTGGACAGGTCTGTGTCCATTGACCATCCTGATGGTTTTCCCAGAATCATGTATGTCTGACCTGCATGTAAACCTCCATCCCCGTCGTAATTTGCTCCAATGAGTAGATCATCGTATCCGTCACAGTTCACGTCACCCGCGCCTGAAACTGAATATCCAGACCGATCGCCAAAATCCTCTCCGATGAAGGATGCATCTACATTTGAAAGGTCCATATCCATCGACCAACCAGAAGACTTTCCCAGGATTAAATAGGTCTGGCCTGCTTGTATACCTCCATCAGCGTTTTGATTTGCTCCTATGAGAATATCATCATATCCGTCACAGTTCACATCACCCGCGCCTGAAACCGAACATCCGGACTGATCATCTGCATCCTCTCCTATGAACGAAGCGTTTGCGTATGACAGGTTTACATCCATGGCCCAGCCGGATGTTTTTCCAAGTATCAGGTATGTCTGTCCTGCCTTTTCACCTCCATCATCGTCTTCATATGCCCCGATGAGTATGTCGTCATATCCGTCACCGTTCACGTCTCCCGCGCCTGAAACCGAACATCCGGAAAAAACATATGCGTCCTCTCCTATAAACGAAGCGTCAGCGTTTGAAAGGTCTGTGTCCATTGCCCATCCTGAAGCCTTTCCGAGGATTAGATATGTCTGACCTGCATATGAACCTCCATCATCGTCTCTGTATGCCCCGATGATTATGTCATCGTATCCGTCCCCGTTCACGTCTCCCGCCCCTGAGACCGAATATCCGGAATGATCGCCTCCATCCTCTCCTATGAACGAAGCGTCTGCGTTCGACAGGTCTGTGTCCATTGCCCATCCTGATTGTTTTCCCAGAATCAGGTAAGTCTGGCCTGCTTTGGAACCTCCATCATCGTTTCCCCATGCCCCGATGAGTATGTCGTCGTATCCGTCCCCGTTCACGTCTCCCGCCCCTGAGACCGAATATCCGGAATGATCGCCTCCATCCTCTCCTATGAACGAGGCGTCTACGTTTGACAGGTTGGTGTCCATTGCCCATCCTGAAGCCGTTCCAAGTATCAGGTATGTCTGACCGGCATATGGACCTCCATCATCGTTCCAATATGCTCCGATGAGTATGTCATCGTATCCGTCCCCGTTCACGTCACCAACGCCTGATACCGAATACCCAGATGAATCCAATGCGTCCTCTCCGATGAAACTAGCCTCAGATGCCTCCGATATATCCATGTCCATCGACCACCCCTCTACTCCTCGAGTAGGCTCTCTTGTTGCTTTTACTGATAAAGTCTCTTCCGGCAACAACGAAAACCCGGTTGCCAACAATAACAATGCAAATGCAATTGGGTATATCTTTCTCATATTCATCACTCCTCTCCTTTGTTATCTTCAAGTTCTTCAATCTGGTCAGGAATGAAACCCTTAAGTTCTCCGGTGGTCAACTCCTCTTCCTCCCTTAATAGACCAATCCAAATGGATAATTTGGAGGTTAAGTTACTCGATTTAAAATAACGTTATTGGTCTCCTGTTACTCATTAAGGATCACATTATCGAATAAATATCAATTAACATCATTCGAGTAGCCTGTCCAGCTCCGTAACGAGGGAGTCGAAGACCTCAAGTCCCCTCCTTATGGGCTCCGGGCTGGAGAGGTCCACACCCGCCATCTTCAGGAGCTCCAGGGGTGGCTTTGACCTGCCGGCCTTCAGCATACTCAGGTACCCCTCAAGGGCCCCCTCCTCACCCGATAGTATCCTCCTTGAGATGTCCGTCGCTGCGGAGTAACCGGTGGCATACTTGTATACGTAGAAGTTGTAGTAGAAATGTGGGATCCTGGCCCACTCTATCTTGATCTCATCGTCCACAACGACCCCCGGCCCGAAGTATTCCCTGTTCAGGTCCCCGTATATGTCGCACAGCATCTCGGAGGTGAAGGGCTCGCCGCCTTCCAGCCTCCTGCAGATCTCCAGCTCGAACTGGGCGAACATGGTCTGTCTGAACACCGTCCCCCTGAACTCCTCCAGGTTGTGGTTCACCAGATAGAGCCGTTCATCCGGCGTTGTCCATATCTTCTTAAGGTGGTCCATCAGGAGGTTCTCGTTGGTGGTGGATGCCACCTCTGCAACGAATATCTTGTACTCCGCCTGTATGTGAGGCTGTTCCCTGGATGAGAGCGACGTGTGAATGGAATGTCCCATCTCATGGGCGAGCGTGAAGAGGTCGTGCACCTTCCCCTCGTAGTTCATGAGGATGTATGGGTTGGAGTCGTAGGAACCGGAGGAGTACGCCCCCGATCTCTTGCCCCTGTTCTCGTATCTGTCTATCCATCGATCGTTAAAACCCTTCCTGGCGATCCCCACAACCTCATCGCCCAGGGGTCTCAACGCTTCGATGATGATGTCGTTGGACTCCTTGAATGACAGCTTCCTGTCGAAATCCTCCACAAGTGGGACGTATACGTCGTAGATGTGCAGCTCGTCCAGGCCCATCGCCCTCCGCCTGACCTCAAGGTAGCGGTGAAGTGACGGCAGGAACTCCCTTACGGTCTCGATCAGGTTCTGATAGACCGCGGGTGAGACCTCGTCATCGTCCAGCGACGCCTCGAGGGCGGAGGGGTACTTTCTGACCTGTGATGTGAAGGTCCTGCTCTTGAACTCCCCGTCCAGAAGGGACGTCATGGTGTTCTTGAAGCTGTCGTAGGTCCCCAACACCCCCTGGAACGCCTCCCTCCTGACCCTTCGGTCCGGGCTCATCAGCAGCCCCATGAACTTCGCATGGGTGATGGTGACATCCGAGCCCTTATCATCCTTTATCGTGGGAAAGGTGAGGTCAGCGTTGTTGAAGATGGAGAAGGTCCTGGGGGCCGCATCCAGTGCCTCTCCGGCCATGGCAAGGACCTTTTCCTCCCTCTGGGAGAGGTAATGCTCCCTGTTCCTTATGATGCTGCGCAGGGGTACGGCGGCAAACTTGAGCTCCTCCTCGTCAAGGAGGGCCGTGAGCTCCTCCTCGTCCCTTGAGAGGATCTCCGGCACCAGGAAGGAGGTTGCGGTATCTATCTCGACATAGAGCCTCTGCGCCCTGTCGTTCATCGCCTGATACTTCACATCGGCCATGTCCTGATCGTGTCTGAGGTGCGCATAGACCGAGAGGTTCCCCATCCTGCGGGATATGTCATCAAGTAGATGCAGGAACCTCGCCAGGGAGGGGACGGATGACCCGATCTGGCCCTGGTATTTTGATATGTCAGATATGGTGGACCTGATAGAATGGAACTCCTTGTCCCACAGCTCATCTCCTGCGAATATGGGGGACAGGTCCCACGTATCCTCCTCTTTCACATCTTTTCGATCGGGCAGGGTGATCTCAGACATCAGGTTCATCTCCGACTCCAGAGAAGGGGTCATCGATTTTATTATTTGGGAGGTCGGGTGCGTATCCTCACTGTTTCCCTTCGGAGGAGGGAGCCTCATCTTTTACAGTACTATCCCCTTCACCGGTCCCATCATCGCCAGGGGAGGGCGCCTTATCTCCCTCTTTCGACCCTTCGGCTGCCTTCTCCTCCCCCTTTTCACCATCCTCTTGATCCTTCTTATCATCACCTGAACTGGCCTCCTCCTCCTCCTCCTCTTTTTTCTTCTTTCTGGAAAATGCGATCCCAAGACCTATCAGGGTTCCGATAAGGAATCCAATTACGATCACTATGGCGATGAGGACCGTGGTTCGCATGACCTCGCCCTGAGCGCCCTCCAGCTCCTCAACGGTGAATTCGAAGGATGTGGTGTTCGTCTCCCCCTCGGAATCCGTGACGGTGAGGGTTATCTGGTGTTCCCCAACGGAAAGCGTTGGGGTGATCTCCTCCCCCTCGCCCAGCGATCCGTCGAGAGATGAGTTCCAGCTGTAGGTCAGGGAGTCGCCCCAGATCAGGTCCTCGTCATCCGAGCTGCCCCTGAAGGTTACCTCCGTGTCCTCTCTGGCGAACCTGACGTTTGGGTCCATTGTGACCGAGGGGTTGGTGGGGCCCTTGTTGACGTTCAGTACGGTTACTGTGACCTCCCGGGTGACGTTCACGATGCCGTCCGTCGCTGTGACCGAGATCGTGTGGATGCCCACCATGTCGTTCGTAGGTCTGAACTTCATTGATCCGTTGGGATAGGTGAACAGGTCCACGCCCACCGTTATGTTGGGTATGACGTCGAGGATATCCGATGAAATGGAGACCCGATCGTTATCGGATATGTCGGTTCCCCCGATCTTGATGTAGGTCCAATCGCCCTCTTCCACGGTGACGTTACCCTCGATGTAGAGGAGCGGTGGATCGTTCAAATGGGCCACGGAGAGAGGTATCTTCAGGGTGAAGTTCCCCTCGCCGTCATAGGCCTTCACGTTGAGCGTTCCGGTCCCGCCGAAGTCCTGATCGGCGGTGAGGTGGAACGATCCCGGCTCCCCTACGATCGATATGTGATCGGTGGCCGTGATCTCGAAGGTGAGCGTATCGCCGTCGAGGTCCACGAACCAATCACCGGCGTCGAAGGTCCCGGATATCTCGTCCTCGTTGAACTCTATCATCTCCGGAATGGTGCCGGCAGGCGATGGGGCCGTGTTCAGGACCACCATCTCCAACCTGGCGGGCTCGCTCTCGTTCATCCCGTCGAAGGTGGAGACGAGGATGGTCCACGTCTCCCCCTTGATGAACGTGAGGCCGCCCGGCTCATGGTACAGGGAATCAACCGTGGCCTCGAGTTCAAGGGTCTCTCCGTTGTAATATCTGTAGATGTAGGAGAGATCGTCCACGTCCGACTCCAGGTCGCTCCCCTGAATGTCCACCCGGACCGACAGCCCCGAATCGACGCGAAGGGAGGGTGGAGAGGCGTGAATGGATGGAGGGGTGGGAGGATCGTTCCTGACGTTTATGCCCCCTTCAAGTACTCCTCCGATGGAGGATATGCCGCAGGTATCCGTGACCTCTGCCCAGAATGTATATGTGCCGGTGGGCACCGTGGGGTCCGTGAAGAGGACCGCTCTCCAGTGGTCCCCCGTCCATATGACATCAGACACGAGGTCATCGGAAGGTAGCTCCTCTCCGGGCACGTTACACAGAAGTTGGATGGTGAGGTCCTCTTCCGGATCCTCAAGGTCGTTTGCGCGAATAATGATCTCGGCCTGTTCACCCCGGAATATCTCACTATCCGGGTACTCCACCGACAATATCGTTGGAGGAAGGGATGATGTCAGTATCAGAGAGGTAAGCGAGGGGCTGGCCCCCATCGTCTCTGCTACCAGGATGACCTTTACATACAGAACATCCACAGTGATCGGAACGTCCTTGAGATTGTTCTCCCCCCATTTGATGTAGTTCACCCTTCCCATGTTCTCCGCCTTCGATGACGCTGATGCCCTGAAACCGGGTATAGGGGCCATCTCTCCATTCAGCAGCTCGGCCTTTGCCGTGGAACCCCCGTAGTTGGAGGTGACTGCAATGCCCAGTACGTCGGGCCACTCCGAGTCGGCGATGATCGGGCCGATCACCACGATCCCCGAAGCGAAGCTGGAATCGAGCACGACGCCCCCAGGCGTTACATCACAGTTCTGGGAGAGGGCGACGAGGTCGCCGCCGGATATGGTGATCTCCATGGGGAAAGAGGTGGAGAAGTTCACCACCATGCCGATGAAGGTCATCTGATGGTCAGGATCCCTACCAAGATGGAGGTCGATGATGATCTTGTCCACAAGGGCTGCCCCTTCCGTCCAATCTCCCTCCAGGTCTGTCACGATGTCATATTCCCGTCCATCTATCGTTCCCGGTCCGGCATGGGTGATATCAATATATCCAGATGGGGGGTGGATCTGATCACCGGTCCTCCCCGACATGACCCTGTACTGCACGGATCCGAGGTCCCCGATCCCCTCCAGCTCGATGCCCAGATCGATCCAGGATGAGAGGCCTGCGGATGTCAGAGGTATGGTGTTGAGGTCGGCCGAGTTCGAGAGCCTGAACCGATGGATCTCAAGTGAGGTCCCGTTCATCATCGTGAACAGTCCCTTATCAAGGTCAAAAGATGGGCAGTGCGACGCCCCATTACCGTAGGTGTGCCAATCCCGGAACGTATCCCCTCCATCCTCTGATAGAAGCGTGGTGACGCTTCCCCCCCCGTCCTCGTATGCGATCACGATCTGCGACCTGTCGCCGCTGATCTGCGCCAGAGGTACGCCATCCAGGCCGTTGTCCGTAAAGACCTTCAGCGTCCGGATGTCGTCCCACGAGGAACCATCCGTCGATCTGATGTAGGCCAACCAGTTGTTATCTTCATACAGCAGCGAGATATGGATCGACCCCTGACACTCCACGACCGATATGGATCCGAAGCCGTTCCCCGAGTTGGTAATCAGCTGGCTGGGTGACCAGCCTGCGCCATCGTTGGTGGAGAAGCTGATGTTCAATCTGTGGTCATCGGCCCTCTGATAGACGACATATATGGCCGAACTACCGGCGATATCGCTCGAGAAGGCAGCGATCTTCTCCACGTTGAACGGGAGTATGGTTGGATTGTTCCACACCCTGTTGGCGATGTCGAACCTGGAGAAGTATCCGCTTCCGGTGTTCCTTGTCCAGAAGGCGAAGACCTTCTGTCCATGGCCCACAAGGTCGATCATGTCCAGGGTCTGGGTCGAGCTGTCCAGGTTGGTCAGCTCCGCTCCGGATATGTCGTACCAGTTGGAGGTGGGCGTCCATTTGGCATTGATCGTCCCCCTGCCATCGCTCTTGTGCACGTGCATCAGATAGAAGATCCTGTCATCGTGGATCAGGAGATCGACCTTTCCCCGGGAGGCTGAGGTGTAGTTGTTCACCAGAACCGGAATATCCCATACGCCCTCATCCTCGTAATAGAGTATCAGCCAGAAGGATATCCAATCGGACGCGATATCCCTCTTGATATATGCCAGATATATGGTCCCATCCTGTTCCTGTATGGATCGTCCATTTCCCATTTCGAACGTGGTGAGGTGGGACACCTCGAGATGGTCGAGAAGCACCGGCTCATTTCTCTCCATGGAGAGGCCGATACCACCATCCCAGGAGATGTTTCCCGTCATCCCCATGAGGTCCATCGTATCATGGTCTATCATGAAAGATGATGCCGTTCCGCCTTCGGATCGGGTGGCCCCGATCTCCACATCATCCAGGCCTGCCATCTCCTGAAGGCCAAGCGGCGCCATGACCATGGAAAGTACCAGGATATAGATCGAAAAAGTGATCCTCTTCATCATTCGTCCACCTCTTCCATCTCCTTCAGTTCCCCAAGCTCTTCCAACTCCCCTTCCCGGGGAATGCCTTTATCCACATCGGGCGCAAGGTGTGGGTCCCCGGGGTCTGGAGGTGAGCTCATCTCCATATCTCCCTCGCTCCAATCCGGGATCTTCTCCTCCACGATATCCGGGACCGGTTCGATCTCCTCCTTTGGAGGTTCCACCACCTCATCCTTCAGGAGGTCCTCCTGATGGCCGATGAACGTGGAACTGGCCTCCTTCTCAAGGACCTTCTGCCTGTGTTCGTGCCAATCCTCTTTCTTCTCGGCCACTTTCATGGTATCTGGCCCGTTGATGTCGCTCTCTCTATGCGACAGGGACTTTCCGTCCGACCTGAGCAATTTGGACCTATCCTTTGCCTTCTTCTTACGTTCGTTAGGCCGGATGTATCCCTCGTCCAGGCTGCCGTTTCCGGTGGGCCCCACCGCCGCGGGATTGAGGGCGTGCAGGGAGGGAGCTGCCTGATGGCCTACAGGGGGAAGGCCGGGGGCGCCGACACTTCCGTTTAGGAGCGGGCTCCCTCTCCTGGTGGCAAGAAGGTTATTTTCCCTGTCCAGGGCCTCCTTGGCATCCCTTTCCATCCTGAGCCTCTCCCTCTCCTCCCGCCTCTTCCTGATGACGCCGGGAAGGAAGATGACGGCAAGTATGATGATCAGGGGCAGGATGAACGCGAGGGCTCCAAGCCCTGCAGCCATCCCGGTCCTGGAGGGGATCGTAACGGTGATCTCGTTCCAGTCACCATCCGCGAAATCCGAAAATGGTACGACGCGGTAGGTGTACGACCCTTCGGAAACATCAAGGTCCTCAAATGTGGTCTCATTGGGGCCAAGGGTGGCGTACAGCTCCATATCGCCGGAGCCAACCGCCCTGTACACCAGGTATCCGGTGATCGGGGAACCGCCGTCATCGGCAGGGGCCATCCACGTCAGGGAGACCGTATCCGTGGTCCCCTCCGCATTGAGGTCGCCGGGCCTCGAGGGAGAGCCCATTGCCATCCCCTGAACGATCCCGCTCTTTCCAATATTGTCCCCCGTATTGGGGCTCGATCTGATCTGGTAATAGTACAGGACGCCATTCTTGATCTCCTTATTATCGAGGAATGTGGTGTCCATGTTAGGATCCCTCACCGGAACCAGATGATCGGATGCCGTCCCCCTCAGGACCTGGTATCCTTCGAATATCATTCCACCATCGTAATCGATGGGCTCCCACATGATGGATATGTACCCATCTCCGGCATCCTCTATCCACAGTTCTTTCACGGGGTCCGGGTAATCGGCGGGTGTGGCAAAGACCTCAGTGGAGAGCGATCCCTCCCCCTTCTCGTTCACCGAGCTTATGGCGAAGCCGTAGTGGACCCCGTTGATCAGCCCCTCTATGGTGAGCTTTCGATCATCTGATGGAACCTCCCTGAAAAAGAAGAGTTCGCCTCCATCCTTCATGTATATACGGTACGATGTGACGGGTATGCTCTCGAGGGACCGTGCCTCCCAGGTCAGGACAACGTATCCATCCTCACCCTTGACGTCGATGCTCTTTGGCGGATCGGCATGATCGCCGACCAGAAGATAGAGGATGTCGGACGTACCCATACCGCCATTACTGTTGATGCAGGTCACCTGAACGGCGTAGATCCTGCCTTCAACGAGCCCCACTGCCGTGATCTGCGTGTCCTTGGTGGCGTGCTCCTCGTGGATCCCAGCCCCCTTGACCTCCAGCTCCACAAGATATTGGTCCACAGGGGAGCCTCCAACATTCACCGGGGGTTCCCACCTCAGGGAGATGGATGATTTGCCCGATTCGGCGTAGGTGATCTGTGGGCCGTCAGGGTCTCCCGTCGTCACCGCTGAAACGATATTTGATATGGCCCCTTCACCGATCTCATTGATGGCTGAAACGGAATAGAAGTATCTCGCCTGCTGGTCGAGCAGATCATCCAGGATCGATGTCGTTCCACTGTCCACAATGGTGTATGGCCTGAGGTTGGCTGTACTGGTTCCCCTGTAGACCCGGTAATTGATGATCTTCATTCCACCGTCGTGATCGGGGGCCTTCCACTGCAGGCTGATCCTAGACAGAGAGGAGCCGATTATCACCGTGTCTATCCTTCCGGGCACAACCGCGGGCAAGGTAGATGAGATATTGGATAAGGGGCCCTCGCCGTTATCGTTGGCTGCCGAGATCCAGTAATAGTATGTCGTACCCACCTCCACTGCGGTATCCTCGTATTCGTGGGTGCCGGT
>JAUVCY010000195.1 GCA_030595585.1 Thermoplasmatota archaeon | reverse complement strand
GCTCTCCGGCATCCAAAGGCCCCTCTACGAACCTGATCACCTCCCAGCTCTCCCCCTTCCTCTCAAGGAGGAACGTCCCGTACCACACCGTGTGAACAAGCATCTTAATCGCGCTCCGTACCGGGGTAGATGGGAGCCGGGGTATAAATTGATTATTTAGGGGATGTGGGCGAATATATCCAACAGAGGCCGGGGAGGAAAGGGCAATACATACTCTTTTATATGGTCTCTTCATTCGGCAAAATAAACAGACCGACCGGTCGGTCGGGACCTTTGAAGGGATAATCATGACACCCGAATCAGATATGAAAGAACGGATCTTCGAATCCGCATTCGAACTGTTTTCCAGCAGAGGGTACGACAAGGTATCGCTCAACGAGATCATCGAGAAGGCAGGGGTTTCGAAAGGGGGTCTCTTCCACTATTTCGATTCAAAATATGCGCTGGGGAGGGATTGCCTCATGTGGTGGGCCCAAACCCATATGGAACCGGCCTTCAGCGAAGAGCTGATGGAGGGGATGGAGGGAAAGGACCTTCTAACACATTTCATCGACTCCATGGTGGACCTAATAGAGAATGAGACCATCTTCACCAGGTTCTTCTGGTCCATCTTCGACGAGGCCATGAGGAGAAAAGAGGACACGGGCATCTGGATGGAGTTCCTGAACGGCTACGTCTCGATGGTGGAGAAGATCTACAGGGAGATGGGCGTCAAGGACCCGCGCATGAAGGCCATGCTCCTCCTTTCCAACATGGATGGGATCGCACTCTATTACGCGATGTTAAAGAGGAGTGGAGCCGAAATGGACATAGAGGCATTGAAAGCTGAACTTATCAGAACATACGTTACATTCGATGAGGAGGCCAGAAAATGAACATGATAGAAGCGAAGGGAGTGAGGAGAACATTTACCCTGGGAGAGGTCCAGGTAAAGGCCCTGCAAGGTATAGATCTGGACGTGAGAAAAGGGGAGTTCCTCGTGATCCTGGGGCCCAGCGGCTCCGGCAAGACGACACTTCTGAACTGCCTCGGAGGGATAGATACCCCAACCTCTGGTTCGATCGTCGTTGAAGGGAAGGATATCGGGGGATTCAAGGAGAAAAAGCTCTCCGGATACAGGAGGAACACGGTGGGGTGGATATTCCAGTTCTTCAACCTGATCCCATCGCTCACCGCAGTCGAGAACGTTGCGCTTACCCTGGAGATGGCCCGCGATAGAACGGATATGATGAAGCGGGCCCGGGAAGCCCTTGACCTCGTCGGAATACCGGACAAGGCGAACATGTTCCCATCCCAGCTGAGCGGAGGGGAGCAGCAGAGGGTGGCGATAGCAAGGGCCCTGGTCAAGAACCCGAAGATCGTCCTGGCGGATGAGCCCACGGGCAACCTGGACTGGGTAACAGGGACCAAGATCGCCAAGTTGATGAGAGACATAAACAAACGCGAGGGGACCACCTTCGTGGTCGTATCCCACGACATCTCGATCACCGGTGTGGCGGACCGGGTGATCCACCTCAGGGACGGCAGGATCTCCGACAGGGAGGAGTCTGCGCCGGAGGCAAAGAAGGTGATGAGGGAATGATCATACTCCTGAAGAAAGCGGTGAGGGACCTCCTCCGGTCGAAGATGAGGACCCTTTCGATCATCCTGGCCATCGCCCTTTCGATCAGCCTGGGGATCGGGCTCGTCAATGCCACCAGGGATGCACTTGAATCCTTTGACAAAAGGCTCGATGACACAAACTACGAGGATATCGACATCCCGTTCGACATGTCGGAGGTGAATCTGGAGGAGATCGGGGCGATCGAGGGAGTTGACCAGGTAAGCGGAAGGATATTCCTCGAAACACAGGCCCAATACGGAGAGGAGCGGTACAAGACCCATTGGATAGCGTCCCCGTACATGGAGGGAAAGCCGTATGCCCTTATCAATGGCTACCAGATCGCCGATGGCAACCCCTTCAGCTCCCCGACATCAGGGGAGTGTCTGGTGGGGAGCCTCTTCGCAGGTGGAAACGACCTGAAAATTGGAGAGGAGGTCACAATTTACGCGGATAATATCACGATACCTCTCACCGTCTCGGGGATCGCCGCCTCACCGGAATACATCTACGTCGTGAGCGATACCGGATGGCCCGAGCCAACATTACTCATGCCCCTCTTCACCACATACGAGACCGCGATCGCTGAGCTGAACCTCACCGGATCGACGTTCAACGAGGTGCTGATCACCGTGAAACCCGGGTACGAACCCGATGAGGTGAAGGCGGAGGTTGTCACGTATCTCACTGGAAATGATATCCGTGTGACCAGGTCCCTTCTGGGAACGGAGGAACTTGACTATCAGTTCTCCAGGACGGACGCAAATGGGATGGGAAAGATGGGATGGGTCTTCGGGGTGATCATCCTCGCGGTCACCGCCGTGGTGATCTACAACTCCATGGCCAGATTGATTGCCTCCCAACGCCCATATATCGGCGTTATGGGCGCGCTTGGCGGCAGGAAGACCGACATCATACTCCATTACTGCCTTTTCGGTGCCCTGATGGGGACCGTGGGAGCGATAATTGGGGTGCCGCTTGGGATGGGGATGTCATATCTGATCGTGATAGCGTATGCTTCCGTGATCGGGCTGATCGATCCTGTCACCACCATCTTCTGGATATATCCCCTGATCTTCGGGTCCATAGGGATCCTGATATCCACGCTCGGCGCCTTTCTGGGGTCTCTGAAGGCAGTCAGCATAGGCCCAAGGGCGGCCCTTACGTCGCAGTACAGCAGTCAGGATTTCTCCAACAAACCCATTCTCGAAAGGCTCTTTGACATCGTCGCTTACAGGAGGCCGATACTGCCCAGGATCCCGCTTCGAAACCTCAGCAGGCACAAGGTCAGGACAGGCATCACGATGATCTCACTTGCCTTCTCATTCCTCCTGGTATTCACCTGCCTAACCATGGCCCTCAGCTTCACGCAGCCCGTGGAGGACAACTACGAGAAGTACGAGACGTGGGACCTCAAGGCTTTGATGATCGAGGGCGTTGATATCCTCGATGCGGAAACCCTCCTTATGGGTCCAGAATTCATGGATACGGGAGCCGAGGTCACATTGGATGACTTCGCCCCAATTATCATGGGGGACGAGATGGAGTTCGTCCACATACAGGCGTTCTCATCGGATTCCAACCTGAGGAACTACAACGTTATCGAGGGGAAGAGGGATTTCACCAGGGGAGTGCTGGTGGGGTCCGTACTTGCCAGTAACCTCGACCTGAAGGTGGATTCCTCCATCACATTTCTTCTGGGAAATGTCACAACCACAACGGTAGTGACGGGGATAACAGGAGAGCTGATGGACGACTCCATACTCATGTCCCTTGATCAATCAGAGGAGCTGCTGCTCACAGGAGGGATGGTTAACGCCATCATCCTCGATATGGGGGGAGAGCCCAAGGATGAACTTGAATCCTCTCTGAGGGGGGCCTTTCCCATAGCCACCTTCGCCTACTCTGACGACGTGGTACGTGGGATGGAGAGCATGCTGGGGCAGTTGATCGCGATGTTCTCCGTCTTCATCATATTCGGGATCATATCCGAGGTCCTGTTCGTCTCAACGACGGTTGTGCTCAACATTCTGGACCGGGAGATGGAGTTCATATCACTCCGCGCCATAGGGACCAAGCCTGGGAAGATCAGAAGGATGATCGTGACGGAGACGCTGATCCTGCTTGCGGGGGGCCTGATCATTGGTCTGCCTCTTGGTGTTATAACCACAAGGTGGGCCATGTCGTACATGGTCGAGGGGATGATGTACTACGTCCTTGAGGTGCCCATCGCAGTGTACGTTATCACTGGTTTGATCGCCACTTTATCAGCAGTGATCGCATCCTATGTCAGCGCCAACCACATAACAAAGGTCAAGCTCTCCGATGCGATCAGGCAGAGGGCTGTTACGTGATCAATGAATGGTCACTTCAAAGGGGTGGGGCTGCAGAGGTTCTCGCTGTCATTTGCAGTCCTGCCGCAGCACTTGCAGATGAAACCAGGGTCAGATGTTAAACCCTTCATCTCCTCGATGTCAAATCCGTAGGGTTTGAGTGCCCTTCTACACATCTTGTGCTCTGGCATGGACGCGCAATCGTACACATTCTCCTCTTCGCTGCAGCACCCTTCTGTCATTTTCATCTGTATCCCAACTTTGACTGATCCAATATGACCTGAATCCCAACATTGACAGATCAAATAGGATATGAGCCGATACTTCGGTGAAGGTTGGATGAATCTACCGATTCATCAGGATATGAGCCGGTCAATGTTGGGAGAAGCCTCACTTTGACAATCATATATACTCATATGTCAAAGTTAGGCTGTATGACATCTCGATCAAAGTATATAAAAAAGAATTGCTCACTTTCCATGGATCAGATCATCCATTATGGCTTGAAAATCTTTAAAAAAAAGTGAACCGGTCAAGACCCCTGGTTTTGAGGCCTTATCGGCCCCTCCGAG
>JAUVCY010000147.1 GCA_030595585.1 Thermoplasmatota archaeon | reverse complement strand
GGACCTGCTGGGCAGAAGGATCCAGGCCCCGCTCATCATCTCGGCGATGACGGGGGGAACCCGAAAGGCCATGGAGTTCAACAGGCTCCTTGCCCGCGGGGCGGAGGAGTACGGCCTGGGCATGGGGGTCGGATCCCAGAGAAGCGGGCTGGAGAACGATGGATACCTACCCTCGTACGAGGTGGTAAAGGAGTTCGAGATCCCACTCGTTCTTGGCAATATAGGAGCCCCTCAGCTATCCACGACCATGGGTGAGAACAGATATGGCCTTGAGGAGCTTGAAAGGGCCAGGGAGATGATAGACGCTCACGCCATCTGCATCCACCTGAACTACCTGCAGGAGGTGGTGCAGCCCGAGGGAGAGGCGTACGTATCTGGAGTTCTTGAGAGCATCGAGAGGATCGCAAAGGAGGTCCCGTTGATCGCAAAGGAGACGGGAGCGGGCATCTCCAGGGAGGATGCGCTGTCCCTGAAGAGCTGCGGCGTCAAGGGATTCGACGTGGGTGGACTTTCCGGAACGACGTTCGCAGGCGTGGAATCCTTCAGGGGTGGTCCCAGGGAGGCCAGGATAGGTAAGACCTTCTGGAACTGGGGCATACCAACCCCCGTATCGGTCAGGGTCGTCGACGTGGGCCTCCCCATCATCGCCACGGGAGGCATGAGGAACGGAATGGATGTTGTCAGGGCGCTCTCACTTGGAGCTTCGTCCGGTGGGATGGCGCTCCACCTTTTGAAGGCCGCTTCCAGAGGATACGACGCCCTCTCCTCGGAGCTGGAGACCATATTGGATGAGATCAAGGCCTCTCTTTTCCTCTCGGGAGCGGTGTCTGCTACCGATCGAGGTTCGATGAAGGGGATCATGATGGGAGAGACCAGGGAGATATTCGAGGGCCTGTACAGATGATCGGGGTCTCATTCCAGCCTCAACGGTAAAATATAAATGTCTACAGGGAATGTATCGCAGGAGGACAGTGATCGACCATGGGCCTTTTCAACTGGTTTCGGAGAAAGAGGAGGGATGAGGTAGCCTCCTCCCACCCGACCGGCGTCCCCAAAATGGAGGAGAAGGGGCGGATCGTTTCCACGCAGGATCGGGATCCCGGAGGCGTTGAGGTACTCTGGAAGAAACGAGATCTTGAGATAGAGGATCGGTTGAAGAGGTTGGAAAACAGGTTCGATACCCTTCAATCCCAATGGATAGAGATCCTTGACCATCAGCAGAGGATCATGGGCCAGCTGCTCATATCACAGACCTACGGCAAACCAACGCCCTACGCCCCTGTTCAACCGTCCAATATGGAGATGGCAGCCCAGGAGGATGGTAATGATATTGGTGGCCCAAGAGTACGGATCAACGGGTCGGACCTCGACAGAGGGCTTAACTTCTCCAATTTTCTTACCGATGATACGAACCGGTTCGCCTTCATGGCCTCGAAAGGCACTGCATCCGGTGGGGGGACGAAATATAATCCCCTGCTGATCATAGGCCCTCCTGGAACCGGAAAGACCCACCTTCTCAACGGCCTTGGGAACTCCATCCTCGAAGGAGACGAGAACAAGAAGGTACACCTCACCACGATGACCCTGATCACGGAGGACCTGAGGAGGGGGTTATCCGATGGCTCAATATCCGGTATCAGGGAGAGGTACATGGAGAGCGATGCCCTCTTGGTCGATAACGTGCAGACGGGGCACATGAAGGGGCCTTCACAGGAACAGTTCCTCTTGATCGTCGAAGGGATACTCAGGAAGGGAGGCGTGGTCTCCATCACGTCCGACAGGGAGCTTGCCCACCTTACGGACATTGGGCCGACCCTCAGATCGAGGTTGGAAGGTGGGGTGAAGGTAACCCTGGGCATGCCCGGTTTCGAGGGCAGAAGGCAGATCCTTGCCGACCTGGTGAAGAGGGAGTCCACCTCAATAACCACGGAGGTCCTTGATTATCTTGCTCTTTCACTGGACCAGAACGTCCGTGAGATGCAGGGAAGCTTCTCCCGACTGGTGGCATATTCGGACCTGATGAGGGAGCCCATCTCGATATCAATGATAAAATCCGTCCTGGAGGGCATCCCTGACCAGGGGGAGACCCTCGGAACCCAGGAGATCGATTATGAAACGGTGGTTTCGCCTGACCTTCACAGCGTCGACGAAACAGCGGTTTCGTCTGACCTTCGTGGAAATATCCACTCAGGTGAGGGTGAACCGGAGGTGGAGAGCACCAAACCATACAGTATGGAGGTATTAACGGGGGACGACAACGTTCTTGACATCGAGGCCGAGACCGCCGAGGTGGAAAATGAGCTGATGATGGAATTGGAGAGGGAAAAGAGCCAGAACTGACCCACGCCCCTTCATCCATATACCCCACAGATCCCCTCCTTTATGTACGAGCTGCCTCCCCGCCAACGACCTTTATTACCCAATAAATTAAATATAATACTGAATTATATACCATGGGGGAAGAAACATGTACCGAATGGAGGAGAACAAGCAGGATGATAATATACCCTATCCTATGACCGGGTCCTACTGGTCAAAGAGGGTTTTTGCCTATGTGATAGATCTGGTCATCTCATTTTTACTCGCTCTCTCGCTTATGCTGGTCTTTAACAAAGACCTGTCGACCCCTGTCGCCTGGGGGATCATATACGTCATGACCGCCATCACGATGTATCTTCTTTCGCTCCTGTTCGAGATCCTAAAGAGCGGCTCCATCGGCAAGTTGATCATGAAGATGAAGGTCATCAGCCTCTATGGCGAGGTCACCTTCTCGCAGTCCATCAAAAGGAACCTGCTCTCACTTCTACCGGTGATCGGGCCTCTACTGGATATGCTCCTTGGGAAGACCTCCCAGCTGGATGAAAGACAGAAGCTTTTTGACAGGTTTTCGGACACCCTTGTGGTCGAGGTCATGGAAGCTGAGGTGGATAGGCCAAGGGTCCATTACCATCCTCCGCAACCACCTACACCCAAAGAGAAGATGAGCCTTGGGTTTCCCGATGAGCTCAGGACGGGGAAATGCCCCAGGTGCGGCGCACCTTTCAGGATGCTCAGGGAGGGGGATGAATCGTTCTCCGGCCTCTGGAATTACAGGTGCACGTGGTGCAATACCAAGGTATTCGAATCCAACGTAAGAAAGAGATATCTGAGCCAATAATGATCTCTCCCCATTATCGGGAGATGTGGATAGATCGACCTCCAGACAGATGTCCTTAATGTGGTTGCGCTGGTGAAGAATTAAGTAGAACGTGGTGATTTTGGTTTCGATGGTCTCATCCTGTGATAGGTGCATGAAAAAGCCTGTGATCTACCTGAGGTACAGCGGTCAGCACCTTTGCAGGGACCACTTTCTGGATATGATCGGGAAGAGGGTCCGCAAGGAGGTAAGGGACCAGGGGCTCATCAAGGGAGAACAGAGGATCGCCGTTGCAGTATCGGGAGGAAAGGACAGCATCCTGCTTCTGAACCTGCTCAAGGAGATAGTGGAACCGATCAGGGCGGTCTCCCTCGTGGCCCTGACGGTGGATGAGGGGATCGACGGATACAGGCCGTCATCCCTGGATATCGTCAGGGAGCAAACCGGCAGGTTGGGTGTCGAGAGCAAGATAAAGAGCTACGGCGATCTCTTCGGCATGACCATGGATGAGATGGTGGAAAAAAGCGACCTAGGACCCTGCACGATCTGTGGCATCATGAGGAGAAAATGCCTCAACATGATGGCAAAGGAGGCGGGCTGCACGGTCCTCGCAACCGGCCATAACCTCGACGATATGGCACAGACCATCCTCATGAACGTCCTCTCCGCCGATCTGGACCGCATGGCCCGGCTGGGCCCACATGAGAGGTCCCTAGAGGGGTTCATCAGAAGGAGCATGCCGCTTCGAACCATTCCCGAGATGGAGACCTACCTTTCGGCCCACCTTCTGGGCCTGCCGATCCACGAGCTTGAATGCCCCTATTCTGAAACTGCCAAGAGGGGGCATTACAGGGATCTTCTGATGAGTGCTGAGGAGGTAACGCCTGGAAGCCGACACTCCCTGTTGAAGTTTCAGAAACAGCTCTCATCCCTCATCTCCAGATCGGATATATCCACATCGAAATGTCCCCAGTGCGGTGAGCCGGTGTTCGTTGGAGATGGAAAGAGAACATGCAGGGCCTGCATCCTGCAGGGCGATCTGGAGGGAGCCCATGAGAAGGAAACATCTTGAGATGGTCCTCTCCAGGATGGAGGACCTGGAGGACCCTGATCCGAAACTGGAACAGTATCTTACCCCGACCCACATCGCGGTGGATATTCTTACCAAAGCCCTGGAGAACGGGGACATCGAGGGAAAGAAGGTGGCGGAGCTTGGATGTGGGGGCGCCCCATTCGGGATCGGAAGCTGGATCCTGGGTGCCAGTGAGGTTCTCTGTGTGGACATCGATCCAAGGTGTATCAACTTGGCAACAGGCAATCTGGAACGGGCGGGATCCGACCCCCGGGTCGGCAACCCTCCAGGCAGCGTGGAGTTCGAACAGATGGACATCTCGGACCCTGCATCCGGCCTGCCAGGGGTCGACACCGTATTCATGAATCCGCCGTTCGG
Source organism: Thermoplasmatota archaeon (assembly GCA_030595585.1). Lineage (GTDB taxonomy): Archaea > Thermoplasmatota > Penumbrarchaeia > Penumbrarchaeales > Penumbrarchaeaceae > JAGLEG01. The sequence goes on along the minus strand of JAUVCY010000147.1, from coordinate 994 downwards.
GTCGCAGAACCGTCGTGCGGACCGCCCCTTCATACGTGAGGCCATGAAGATGGGGAAGATCATATACTCGCTCCATAATGGGGTCACAAGGTCGTTCCTCCTGAAGGAGATAGGACGGCTTGGAGGGAAGGTGTTGGATGAGGAGAGATACCGCATGGAGATCGATCATAGGTATCATTTCCACACCAGAGAGAAGATGATGATCGAGGTGATACTCCTGAGGTACCAAGGAGGTGGTGTCGACGGATAGGAAGAAATTGGTGATCCCTGGAGATAGGCTGGGAAGCGTCAAGGACCTGATAGCCGGCGAGAACACCTTCGTTGAAAACGATATCATCTACTCCTCATGTGCAGGCGAGGTAAAAAAGGCCAAGGGGAACCGTAAGATCTCGGTCTCCCACGAAGGCCGGGCGCCGGACAACATACTTGCCGGGGATGACCTGATCTGCCAGGTAGAGGACGTTCAGGGGAATATCGCCAGATGCAGGATCCTCCTTGGAGCTGGCGAGGACAGGGGAACCCACCCATATGATCTGGCATATCTGCACCTCTCCAAGATCTCACCCTCCTACGTGGAGAGCATGAACGATATGATCCGGATCAATGATATCCTTCGGGCAAGGGTAACATCGGCCGAGCCCGTGATAGAGATAACAACGCTGTTCGAGGAGTATGGAGTGATCTACTCCACCTGTCCGGCATGCAGGGTCGGCCTCAGGGCCTCAAGACCTTCGATACTGCGCTGTCCGGAATGTGGAGAGGAGGTCAGGAAGAAGGCGGCGATCGATTATGGGGAGGGGAAGGAGACCAGACCCGAGGTGGACAGAAGCTACAGATTCCCCCAGATAAAAGAGGAAAGATGAGATAACCCCTTGAGATGATACCAATAATTCGTAGCGGGAACGGGGGAAGTTCATTGGATATCTGATCGCGATCTTTCGGGGGACGCCTGGAGGGGAGTAACGGCAATATTAATTATGACGTAGGCATTATC
>JAUVCY010000031.1 GCA_030595585.1 Thermoplasmatota archaeon | reverse complement strand
AGGTCAAAAGAGTCGGTAGCATCAAAGGTTATGGGCTCGTCGTCGTAGAGGATCTCACCACCGGTTGGAGAGGAGATATTGATCACCGGATACGTGTTGATCTTGATGTTGTATACGCGAGAGTCCGATGGGTTTCCCATTAAATCCCTCGCTCTCACCTGAACGAAGTTCTCATCACCACGGATAAATGTCAGATTGAGGTTCACAAGAACGGTATTGCCACTCTCGGCATCCCTGTAAGGCATCCAGGAAGTAAAATTGTCAGTACCGGTCGTGGTGAAGCGATACATGATGGTGTCGGCGTCAACTCCAGATCCTGCATCGTCGATCTGGACCTGGATGTTCTGTATGGGGTTCAAATGATACATATCCGTATCGGATGGGTTTTTCAACCTGTAGGTGGGTGATCCGTAATCTACCCAAATAGGGAACTCCTCGGAGAGCACCTTGGTGAGGTTATAGTTTTGCAATCTGAACTGGATCAGGTTACCTTTCCCCTCCTCGAGGAAAACCCTGACAGAGATATACTGCTGACCAGAATTCTCGAAGTTCGCATCATCGATCCAATCCGTGAAATTTCCCTCTCCAGATGTGGAGGTCCTGTGTTGTATTATAGTTCCGTAATCATCTACCTTTCTCCCCTCCAGGAGAACGGTAATGCCCACCAACGGCCCTGCTGCATATTCGCCTGAAGAGGGGGAAACCAATGAGAATTCGAGTGTCGCCTCCTCATAGGGATCATCGGCATTGATATCACCCGGAATGATAAGTATGATCGCTATAAGCGACAATGCAAGTAGAAAGCATTCCCCCTTGGATATCATCTGAAACCAGATATCAACTCTCTTTCATGATATATCAAATCATTTGTAACCATTTTTCGGTAGGCTCTGGTAGGGAACCCCGTTACAATTTGAGGTTCCATCCATCGGTCCCATATCTGGTATCAACGAGGAAGGAGGTCATCTTCTCCTCCTGGAGGGAATAGCTTGACTCCTCAAGCTCCACGTCGAACACCTCTCCAAACGCCCTGGCGAAGCTCTCTGTGAGCTCGCTGTACTCCACCCTCCTTCCCAGCTGTTCCCTGATGGTCGTGGCCCTCTGCAGGAGAAAGCCCTTGAACTGCTCCCTCTCGGGCCCCTTGATCCCCGTGACATCCAGGAGCACGTCAGGGTCCCAGTCCATCGGGACGGACCCATGCTGTAATATGATGCCCTTCTCCCTGGTCTGGGCGGAGCCCACGATCTTCTTTCCCCCGGAGGTGACCTCGTACACCGTCGGCGTGTAGAAACAAACGCCTCCACTCATGGGGTCGGCCCTGGTGGGCCCCTCCCCCGCCATGCTGCTCTCCAATCCGATATCCAAAAGCCCCTTCACCAGGGCCCTCGATATCGTCCTGTAGGAGTCTATGATCCCGCGTCCGTCGAGGCGGGGATGGTTGAATGGTATCATGATGGAGTAGGTGAGCTCATCATCGTGCAGGACCCCCTCCCCTCCGGTGAGCCTTCTGACCACTTCGACCCCATGCTTCCTGCACATCTCCATGTCCACCCCGTTGTCGATGGACTGGAACCTCCCGATCGAAAGGCCGGGGGGCTTCCATTGATAGAACCTTATGCAGGGTGGGGATTCCCCGGCGATGACCCTGCGGAGCAGTGCCTCGTCCCTTGCCATGTTCACGGCTGGTTCAGCGTGTTCATCCACCAGCAGGCGAAAACTTCCCTTCATCCGGACCTGGATGGGGATATGATGTTTTCATATTTACCCTATTTCAGATTACGGGAAGTTTATATATTGATGCAGGGCCATGGTATCTCTGGAAAGGGGTGTAGGTGCCCCGGTCCAGGAGCTGAGGAATGCGGTCTACAGCAGGTATCTCACACATCCGCAAGGTGGTGTTCATATCGATATCGCTTCTTCTCTTTCTTCCATTCCTTGGCCAGGTAAGCGGCGACGGCTGCGTCATGGTGGCCTACGAGGACCTCTCCTACATCCTTGAGGAGGATCAGACGGCATTCATTGCCCACAGGGATGGGATCCAGATGATGTCCATCTCCATCAACTTCCAGGCAGAGAGCGGCAGGAAGGCCGCCTGGATACTGCCTATCCCCTCGGACCCGGATAATATACAGTTTGCCATCGAGACGTCGTCGCCCTCGGTGGAAGGGGAGGATATCCAGAAGAGGGCGGATGAGGAGTTCGAAAGGATCAGGACGGAGGAGATGATCCTCTATCTCAGCTCGGTGGTTCCGATGGGGCGTGTTGCCTATGGATTTGTCCTGCTCACCTCCATGGATGACGCTACCGAAGGAAAGGGCTATGGCAGGGCAGGGGACGATGATCCAGATGTTATCGTCCATGGTGCGACCAACTTGATGGGGATCACATCAGAGCTGATATCCGCATCATCCGGCGAGTCCGTTCACCAGTACATGAGATCCAGGGGGCTGGACGTCGAGGACGGGATGATAGGGCCGCTGGACCACTACGTCTCCAACGACTTCTCGTTCATATTGACCTGGCTTGAGGACCTTGAGGATGAACGGGTCCAACCTGGAATATACGTTGAGTTCCCCACGGACAGGATATTCTATCCTATGCTCCTCACCAGTTTGTACGGCGATGAGAAAGTGCCCGTAAACATCGTCATCGTGGGCGCGGCCATACCCGATTTTAACCGGGAGATAAAGAACGATGCGACCGTGAGATATTATCAGGGGCGCCTGGTGGCCCCGAGTATCTATGATTTGGACCTCCGATCCCTTACAGGTTATCACCCTGAAATGAGCTACGAGGAGTGGGAGGAGCTGGTAGGCCCCTTCAAGAGTATCTACAGGTCCAGTTTCATGGAGAACCTCACCGGCGATCCAGGAGGTATTTTCGGCGGCCATGAATATTCAGGCACCCTGACCCTCGTAGAGATAGATTCAGAGGCCAGGAACTACAATGCGGACATATATTTCGACCTGGGGGAACCTGATGCGATCAAATGGGATAAGACGGTTAATGATAATTCGGAGATACCGCTCATCTTCAATGTCAAGCGGTTTACGGTCTTCATACTATTCTCCTGTATTCTTGGATTCGCCATCGGACTGCTGATGTTCGGGAACGATAAGGAGAAACTGAGCGTATCGCTGGCCCTTGGTGTTACAAATGTATTCTCCATCTGGCTGATGCTCCTTATGGCGTTCATATTTCATAAGAAGTTCAAGGTGAATGGAGAGAAGATGATCATATTCGTCGTATCATACCTGATATCGTTCACGGTGTTGGCATATATATTCTTCAAACCGTTCTATTTTATGTTGTGATCTTCCTCTCTTCAATATCTTTGCCCTATACTTTATTTCCAGGCCATATCCTTGATATCTCGGATGTTGGACCCAAACCCTCTTCTCCAATTCTCAGCAATTCCATCAAAAGTTTAATTTATAAGTTAAACTATAGGTTGACCAAGTGGTTAAAATGCTCACAAGGCACATACTGGCAAAGGGTCAGATAGTGATCCCAAAGACGATACGCGACATGCTGGGGATAAATGAGGGCGATGAGGTGGTGATCGAGGTGGAGAAAGATAAGATCATACTGCTGAAAAAGGAGAGTGTCGTTGATATCTTCTCCGAAGTATGTGCGAAAGGGTCCAAGAAGATATCAATGGATGAGATAAAGAGGGAGCTGGAAACGAGATATGGGGAGGACCCATCTTGTATGTAGACTCCAACATCTTCATATTCGCTGCCATAGATAAGGGGGATCTGGGGCAGCACTGCAGAACGATCATCAGTATGATCGCCGATCGGAAGATCACCTGCGCCTCCTCCTACCTGGTCATCGATGAGGTGATATGGGTCCTGAAAAAGAAGATAGGCAAGGAGTCCGCGATCAGGATCACAAAGGCCATGCTCTCACTGCCGATCAAATGGGTCGATGTGGATGGATCCGTGATCCTGATGATGATGGACGCCTACGAGAACACAAAACTGGATCCAAGGGATGCGATACACCTCTCCTCCATGAGGAAGAACGGGCTCTCCGTGATAATAAGCGAGGACAGTGATTTTGACGGAGTTGAGGGGATCGAGAGGATCGATGCGGTATCCTCTATTGAAAGAGATGTAAGAAAGTGATAACGGAGCCCTGCTGTTATGATAAGAATAACCTCATTCCTTATTTTCTTCCTCTTCGCGACGATGATAGGGTGGGTTATCGATTCAGGGTACCGCTCCATCGTCGATAAGCGGTGGACAAACGCGGGTTTCTTTATCGGCCCCTTCTGTCCGATATACGGTTTCGGGGGGCTTCTTCTGCTTCTCATGGTATCCCTCCTGAGCGATCTCCCCTTCGCCGCCCGGTGTGTGATATATTTCCTGGGAATGTCCCTTGTTGAGTTCGTTGGCGGGGTGTGGACGACCAAAGTACTGAAGGTCCGGCTCTGGGATTACAGCGATGCCCCCATGAATGTGATGGGACATGTCGATCTCCTTCACTCCATCTACTGGCTGGCCCTGGCCCTTCTATTCGAGGGGACCGTGTGGCCTGTTATCGAGTTCCTGAACACGACCGCCACGGAGCTGGCCCAATGGGTGGACATAGCGGTATTCTCAATCGCATTGATCATGATGGCTGTCGCCCTTGCAAGGAGGATGGTGAAGGAGAGGTCACGAGTGAGACCCTTCATCACCGAGGGGGCGCCCCCCGCCCTGTCCAGACAGCTGGAGGAGCTCAATGACCACTACGAGGTCCTCATGGGAAAATTGGACAGGGGAATAGTATCTCCCTCCGAGAGGTCGGTAAAGAGATGGTTTGATTCCAACGAGCACTACCTGGAGGACATCAACCGTGGAATCGGTGAACTCCAGGGGGAGGTGGACAGGGTCAAACATACCACCGCCATGAGGCACATCGAGAGGGACCTGGGTGATATCTCGGGTAGGGTCTCAAGGAGGCTGAAGGACCTGGAGTCCCTGAGGGAGAGGAACTGGAAGAGACTGGAGGGCCACGCCGAGATAAGGTCCTTCACAACAGAGCTTGGAACGATGAGGTCCAGGATGGTCAAGAGGATGGAGCGGACCAGCAGAAAGCTTGAATGGAGAAGCTACATCCTGAGAAGAGGCAGATCGTTCCACCCAATGGCCTTCTTCGATAGGTTCCCCGCATGGCAGACGGGTTGGCAGATCAGGAAGAGGGACCTGATGACCCTCATACGAAAGAGAGGATGATCCTACAGTCTTAACGAACCCTGATCCTGCAGTCCACGGCCACGGCACCCTTTTCCGTTACCATCAGGGGGTTGATCTCGATCTCCTCTATCTCCTCCACATCCTTCAAGAGCGCCCCGACCGCCTTGAGGACGTCGACGATGGCCCCTCTGTTGACCGCCGGCCTTCCCCTGAACTCTTCCAGCATGGCCCCTCCCCTGATATCCGATATCATCTCCATCCCATCCTCGTCATTGATAGGAGCAGCCCGGAACGATATATCGTTCAGCGCCTCCACCATGATGCCGCCAAGGCCGAACATCACGGTTGGCCCGAATACTGGATCCCTGATGCATCCGGCGATCACCTCCACGCCGTCCACCTGCTCCATCAGCAGGAGCTCATCGGACCCGCCTCCGATCTTCAGAAACGACCTTTTAAGCTTCTCCTCATCATCTATATCGAGGATCACGCCCCCGACTTCGGTCTTGTGGACCTTCTCCGGATCAGATATCTTCAGGACGAGCGGATGATCCATATCCTGGGCACTATTGATAGCTTCATCGATATCCGCAACCGTGTCGAACCGGGGCACGGGAACAGTGCTCATGGATAGGACCTTCATCGAGTCACCGGCAGAGAGAAAACCCTCCTTCCCCTGGATGATATTCTTTATTCCATACACGTCCAGATCGCATTTGCTCCCACACTCCTCTGACCTGTCCCTGTAGTGTTCGTATCTGAAAAGGGCGGAGAGCGAGGATACGGCCTCCTCCGGATAGAAGAAGGTGGGAATGCCTGCCATGTTAAGGTTCTTGATCTGTTTCATCACCGAGCTGCCCCCCATGGTGCACAGTATGATCGGCTTTGAGGGCGTCCCGAGCGTATCCAGGAGCGTATGCGTGAACCTGTGAACGTCAACGCCTGAAGTGGGCGCGTATATGCCCAGAACGGCTCCAATGGAATCCTCCTCCATGGCCTTTTTCAGCGATCTGGCGTAATCCAGGTAGGATGGCACGGCGGTCATGTCCATTGGGTTGCTGAATACCGCATATCCCGGGAATATCTCCGACATCTCCCTCTCTATCCAGTCGTGGTCGTCGAAGAGCGGAATGCCAAGCTCCTGCAGCCTGTCCACCGCCAGAACCGCAAATCCACCCCCGTTGGTGATGACGAATACGTTGTTCTTGGCGGGGTGTGGGAGGTTCACCAGGGACCTGGCCCAGTCGATCCCTTCCTTAAGGGTGTAGGCCCTCAATGCGCCCATCTGCTTTACGATACCATCGAACACACGATCTTCGCCGGCAAGTGATGCGGTATGGGACTTCGCCGCCCTCGCCCCCTCCTCCGACCTGCCCGATTTCAATATGATCAACGGCTTCTTCTTCGCAAGCCTCCTCCCGGCCTCGAGGAATCCCCTCCCGTCCTTTACTCCTTCTATGTACATCAGTACGACCCGTGTCTCCTCGTCATCCTCAAGGAAGTCAAGCAGGTCCTCATCCCCGATATCGGCCTTGTTCCCGGTTGCAAAGAGGGCGGAGATACCGATACCCTCCTGGAACATCCTCTCTGCCATTGCCGCACCCATCACCCCGGATTGTGAGATGATCCCCACGTTGCCCGCCGTTATCTCCTTGGGCCCGAATTGGGCGTTGATGGATGCAGGTGTGTAGATGAAGCCGAAGACGTTGGGGCCCAGGATCCTCATCCCATACTTTCGGGCGATATCAACAAGCTCTTTCTCCTCCTCCACGCGGCCGATCTCGGAGAATCCGGCCGAGATGACCACCGCGAACGGGATCCCTTTCTTGCCGCACATCTCCAGGGAGGTTGCAACATGTTTTGCAGGAACACCGATGATAACCAGATCGACCCCGTCCGGCAGATCATCTATGGACTTGAGGGATTCGATATCAGAGATGATGATGCCTCCCTTGACGTTGACCGGATACAGATCTCCGGTATAGCCTCCGTCCAGTAGGTTCTCAACCAGTTTGTATCCCAATTTCTGGGGATTTGATGAGGCCCCGATCACCGCAATGGACCTGGGCCGAAACATCCTTGCCAGCTCTTTTCCCCTCGCTGTCATGACACAAGCTAGGTGATAATGATATTAAAATAACTCTCCTGAGAAAACGGAGATACCGAGAAAAATAAATTGGGCCCCTGTCAAAAGGGGCCCACATACTGGTCCTATTCCTTCCTTTCAACCTGGTAGAGGATATCGTCCCACGGGTGCCTGTACAGGCCCTGGTTCATACTCTTCTGGTCCAGAGAGTGGCCTATCAGGCCTATGGACCTACCCAGTATGAAAATCCCGTTGAGGTAACCAAGGTCCACGATCCGGTCTACCTCCTCCTTGGAGAAGAATCCCGTGGCGTAGAGCATATCCACCATCAACACTCCGATCGTACCATCCACGTTCAGGATCAGGTTCGATTTCTTCTGCGTCGTCACTCCCTGAACGCTCAGGGCGAAATCAAGCAGGTCCGTCTTGGGAAAGTTGTTCCTTGCGTACTCGATGAGAAGGGTGACCCTTCCGTCGGGGTTCTCAAGGGATTTGACCCGGTGTCCGATCCCCGGGATCTTGATGTTCCTGTTCTTCATGTCCTTCACGAAGTCCCTGGGGCCCATTCCCTCGTTGTACGCCCTCTTCATGTGCTTGGCGCATCCGTCGACCGCCCCACCGAACCTGGGTCCGATGGTGAGCAGTCCGGAGCAGAGACAGGATATCAGGTCCTTTCCCGCCCTGGAGGTCACAATGGCGTTGTGAGCTCCCGAGACGGCGGGGCCGTGATCGGCGACGATCATCACCGCCAGCTCGATGAACTCGGATGCCCATTTGGGGAACTTCCTTCCGAACCACAGGAGCGCGATCACGTCTCCCAGCTTGCCGCCGTCGTGAACGATCTCGGATATGGGGTAGCCTCCATATACGACCTCCTCCCCACGGTCGTCAGCCACCGACGAGATAAATGAGGTGGGCTTTCTTATGACGCCCCTCTTCAGCGCATCGGCGTAGTCCATGGGTATGTTCGGAAGCGTCTCCGGCTCCTCTATCGGGGTGATACTGCCATCGACCTCCAGCTTGAGGAAGGTCTTTGCGATCTCCTCGCCAAGGGTATCGAATGATTTGGGAACCACCACTCCAGCCGCCTTCAGCGCGCTGTTCTTCGCGTCGGCCGTCTCCGTCTCAACGCCCGCCTTGGCTCCCGCGTGGCCGAACTGTACGCCTGCCGGGAACACCTTGGAGCAGGTTCCCATGACCCAGAATACCAGGGGTTTTGTCAATCTTCCGCTCTTGACGGCCTCCACGACCCTGTACTCCTCATCTCCCCCCAGCTCTCCAAGGGAGACCATCATCTTGATCTTGGGGTTCGCCTCGTACCTGAGAAGGTGATCTATGAGCGAGGACCCCGGATACTTGTCTCCTCCTATGGCGACCCCCTCGAAAATGCCGTCGGTATTGTGGGATATGATGTTGAACATCTCGTTGAGCAGGCCCCCTGATTTCGTAACAAGGCCCACGGAGCCCCTCCTGTAGAGCTTCTGCTCCTTGATATTTTCTATTGTGCCGCCTGTATTGCCCACCTTGAACGCACCTGCGCCTATGGCTCCAACGGTGGCGGGCCCGATTATGATCTTCTTCATCTTCCTGGCGATGAAGCTCAGCTCTCTGGCCTTCCTCTCGGGCATGCCCTCGGCTATGACGGCAACAACCCTGATCCTCTTGTTCAGAAGCGCCTCCTTGGTCGAAGGGTATGCGGACCTGAACGATGCGAAGTTCACCATGACGTCCACATCCGGATGTGCTTCCGTCGCGGACCCTATGGTAGGATGTATGGGGATCAGGATCTCCCCTGTGCCCCAATGTGCCTTGTGTGTGCCGGTATTCCCCGGGTTGATCATCGCAGCCACGGAGGGCTTCTCCCTTCCGGAGAGAAAATCGAAGTCCAGCATCCTCTGGACGGCCTTTACCTGCATGTTGTATACGAAAGATCTGGTATCCTTGGAGAAGAGCAGATATGGTTCCATCATGCCACCTCCCTGTTCTGGTCCAGAAGCGCCATCGGGATGATGGTGGTCATGTGGACCTCCGGCCCGTACACCTTGATGGGGAGGCCGATCTCATCGCCCACCTTCCTCATCTTGTCAAGGCCGGCCTTGTAGTTCGGTCCGCCCCTTCTGACAAAAATGCTGGCATCGACCTCTTTGAGCTTCTCGGAGAACTCCCTGAGGGCCTGTATGATGCCCGTGAACGTCTTGGCGACGTCGGTGAAGTTGGCGATACCGCCTCCGATGAGGAGCACTTTTCCCTTTCCGCTCTTGTGCTTGTCCTTTGTCATCAGGGAGAGCACCGTCTTGGCGTATAGATACGTCTCCTCGGCGGAGGGGTTCCCTGAGTATTCACCGTAGTTGGCCAGCTCATCCCCGAAGCCGTAATCCACTATGGTATCGGCATACACGACGGATGCCCCGCCGCCGGCGACCATGGTCCATACCCTTCCTTCCGGGTTAAGTATGGTCAGTTTCAGGGAGGCCCCTGTCTTCTCGTCTAGGGATTTGATGAACGCCTCCTCGTGCATCGGCTCCTTTCCGAACGGCTCGGGGAATCCGTCCATGTCCCATACGCCCACGTTCTGGAACATGGCCGTGTCATCCATCTTGGCAACCATGTCAAGCACCTTGATCTTCCCATCCACGATGGTGAACGGGTTGATCTCAAGATAGGTCAGATCGTGATTTGCGAAGAAGGTGTACATCCCTTTCAGGAAAGGGCCCACGATCTTCTTCTCCTGTGCTGGAAGGTCCGCCATGAGGGGCTCGGGATCGAACTCCTTATCGTCCAGGGGCGCCATCTTGACCTCCTTGACGGTCTCCCAGACGTTCTCTATGTTGACACCACCCTTGGTTGAGAAGAATATGTTGTCCCCATCCTGTTCCATGTTCATCGCGATGTAATACTCCACGTCGTGGGGGACGAAGGGTTCGATGAGGAAATGCGTGAGCCTGCCCTCGACCTTGCCCACCTTGGCCTTTTTGTTCATCTTCTCCTTGATGAACTTGACGGCCTCGCTGTAGGAGCTGTCAAGCAGGACCAGTCCGGATTTACCCCTCTTTCCGAAGAGCTGGTCCGGTTTGACGACCAACCTCATGTTCTCAAGCCACGGGTTCTCCTCGGGAAGCTTTCCGAGGTCGGTCTCGGGGTCCACCAGGATTGGCATGACCTCGAACTTTACCTTGTCTCCGCTGTACCCTGGAACCATCCTGTAAAATACCCTTTTTGCATCGTATTCTCGAATACCCCTGCGGGCCATAATACCACCGGGGGGTACAGGTTTTTTTTAT
>JAUVCY010000257.1 GCA_030595585.1 Thermoplasmatota archaeon | reverse complement strand
AAATATGATCTGAACCGATACTTCGGCGAAGGTTGGATGAATCTACTGATTCGTCAGGATCTGAGCCTGTCAATGTTGGGAGAGACCTCACTTTGACACTCATCTATGCTCATTTATGTCAAAGTTAGGTTGGATGAATCTACCGATTCATCAGGATCTGAGCCTCTCAATGTTGGGAGAGGCCTCACTTTGACACTTATCTATAATCATATGTCAAAGTTAGGCTGTATGTTGCATGGATTATCTCAGGATTTATCTATCAAGTGGTCGATAACGGTCTCATGGACCGCAAGTATATCCTGGGCCTGATAAGCGGAGGTGTCATCCTCACGCTCGTGCTTGCCACCTGGTTTGGAGGCAGCATTATCTTCGGTGGGGAGGAGGAGGCCTATATAATTGATTTCGATCATGAGAGGGCGGCCATACACGTCAGGGAGCTCTGCAGCAACGGGCCGAGGATGTCGGGATCGGAGGAGGAGAGGCTGGGTGCGGAGTACATCGCTGCTCAGTTCAAGGACGCCGGGCTCGAGGAGGTTCATATCGAGACCTACTCGGTCCCTATGTTCGAGGTACGGAGCACAAGGATATCACTGGTGGAGTACGGGCCTTTGGGAACGATCCCAAGGCCGTTGGGGGACACGATAACCTTCGAGCACATGACGGAATACGTCTTTCAGGGGTATTCCGGTTCCTATAACTGGCGCGACTTCAGGGATGACCTCGACGTGGTCAGTGTGGGAAATGGCACCGATAAGAGCGCATATTCGAACGCAAGGGGCAGGGTCTGCCTCATTGAACAGAATGGAGATACCCCACCGAACAGTGAGGTGTACTTCGACGCATACGATGCGGGCGCAGAGGCGATCATCCTCCAGAATACGTGGAGGGGTGAATCCCTTGGCTATCTCCCGATGTTCAAATCCAACCAGAATCCAGTGGAGTACGATGATTATCCGGACATACCCTTCTTCATGGTATCGAAGGAGATGGGGGACACGATACTGCAGATGACCCCCAACCACAGGCTGAGGATGGATATCGACATTTGGATAGGCAACCTGGACATCAGCGTTGTGGTCGGGGATATTCCCTCATCCGGCAGCTCTGATGACATCATAATGTTCACCGCCCACCATGACACATGCTACAACACCATAGGTGCTGTTGATAACACCGTGGGCCCTGCATCGCTGATAGAGATCGCAAGGGGTATGGTCGATTCGGGAAAGAGGTTCTCAAGGACCGTCAGGTTTGCGACCTTCGGGGGAGAGGAGGAAGGGCTCTTTGGAAGCAAGGAGTATGAGAAGGCGCACAGGGCAGAGCTGGGCGAGAACCTCCAGGTCCTTAATTTCGATATGGCCCATACAGACAGGGAGGCCATGTCCGTTTCCATGATCAGCAACTGCAACACCACGCTGGGGAAGCTGAAGGAGATCGGGGATCAGCTCTTGAGGGTCGAACCTGCATTGAAGGATTACACCATCGGGTACGGCTACAACGATCTCCAGATACCCTACTCGGATTACTGGCCGTTTGTACAGGGGGGGGCCAAGGGTGTGGCGGCCTGGGGCTCGGGCTGTGTTGAGTATCATACCTATCTTGACGACATGACCCACCTGAACTCCGAATCGATGCAGATAGAGGGGCGGATCCTCGGATCTTACGCACTTGCAGAGGCGACGTGATCCCTCCACCTCCTCGATATCCCTATATTTAAATAGTGACCGATGGGTTTTACCACTGATATGGTCAAGATGAGCTCGTTCAAGGGTAAGGTCGCTTTGATCACCGGCGGATCCAGTGGGATCGGGCTGGAGACCGCAAGGAGACTACATTCGAGGGGGGCGGATATCCTGATAGCCGCCAGGGATGAGGAGAAGTTGAAGGTCTCCGCATCCTCGATAGGCGAGAGGGCATCCTGGCATGTTGTGGACGTCTCCGATTGGGAGGCGGTATCCTCCCTCTCTGAGAAGATCACCAGGGAGAGGGGGAAGATCGACATTCTCATCAATTCAGCGGGAATGGTGCACCCATCCGAGCTATCGGTGATGGACCCCGTGATCATGAAAAGGACCGTGGACGTGGACCTCATGGGGACGATGAACATGTGCAGGGCGTTCCTTGGATCGATGAGGCGGCCCGGCTACATAGTGAACATCAGCTCCATGGCGGGTTTTCTGGGGCTGTATGGCTATACCGCTTACAGCGCGGCAAAATTCGGGGTGTGGGGTTTCTCCGAAGCCCTGAGAATGGAGTTGGAACCCGATGGGATCGGCGTCTCCGTAGTTTTCCCCCCCGATACCGATACTCCTCAGCTGGAGTACGAGAACGCCCACAAGCCCAGGGAGCTAAAGGAGATAGGAGATACTATCAGGCCGATATCTCCAGGGCACGTCGCGGATGCGATCATCAAAGGTATGGAAAAGGGAGCCTTTACGGTCCACCCCACCTCATCCGGCGGCATGACCTTCCTTGCGAAGAGGATGATGCCCACGCTCCTGTCCAATTTCCTCGATGGAAAGGTGAAGAGCGCCAGGGGATCGAAGAGGTGATCTTGGTTGAGAAAAGGGAAGGGACCTGATCTAAAGAAAGCCTCACCATACATCGCCGTTGCGGTGGTCCTGCTGATAATAATAACTGCCATCGCATCATCCATTTATCTGAAAGGCAGGAAATTGGGGGGGATCGAGGTCGAAAGCCTCTATTTTGGGATATTCGGCGATACCTGCGATCTCACGGTGGAGCTGGAGGGGTTCGACGATGTGGACACGGTGGAGGGTTCCCTCAGGGTATCCTTCGGGGAATATTCGCTTCCCCTGACCCATGCAGGGTCAAATGTGACCGGCGTGCTCAATGAAACACATTTCCTGGCGTTGGCCGATCAGGATGCTGCGAGGATAACAGGGGAGGTAGTGGCCCTTGATACGCCGATATTCGACCTGGAACTCGACCTGGACGTGGAGGTTGACCTATCGTTCATCCACACACTTGCCAGGTCGATAGGCGTCACGGATGTGGAGATCATATCCGTTGAAGAGGGGAATATGACCATTCGTCTGGAGATCGAGGCTGACCTTACCAGGGAGGTTGTGATGGATATGGAGAACGTCACGGGTCAGGTGGTCTCGGACAGCACTGCTCATGAGCTGACCGTCTCGTACCTGAGGTTGGACCGAGATGGCACAGGAGGTGCGGAACTGATGATACCCACCGCCTCCCTCCTGACCATCTTTCTATCAGGTGATCCGATAACGCTCTCCTCCTGGGGTTTTGAGATAAGCATAAATGGCTGATCAGTGGATGTACAGTCCGCCGTTCACGTCGATGGTGGCCCCTGTGATATACGATGACATGTCGGAAAGCAGGAAAGCGACAGTGTTGGCCACCTCGGATGGACCTGCGATCCTGCCAAGGGGAACCTGTTGTTCCCTCCACCTCCTTTTCTCGTCCGTGTCCGAGGATAATATATCCGTATCAACGAACCCGGGAGCGACCGAATTTACCCTGATATCCGGTGCGAGCTCCCTGGCCAGGGAACGGGCCAACCCCAGAATGCCAGCTTTCGAGGCCGAG